>CAYHGV010000013.1:0-39960 GCA_964356135.1 uncultured bacterium | reverse complement strand
GCCTGATCATGATCGGCCTGGCGCGCTGCATCGCCATGGTCATCGTCTGGAACGATCTGGCCAAAGGCGACACCGAATACGCGGCAGGGTTGGTGGCATTCAACAGCGTATTTCAAGTGCTCTTTTTCAGCGTCTACGCGTGGGTATTTATCACCGTCCTGCCGCCGCTCTTTGGTCTCAAAGGGAGTACCGTAAACATCACCATCGGGCAGATCGCGAAAAGCGTGTTTATTTACTTAGGCATTCCGTTCATCGCCGGGATCATTACCCGTTTCACCCTGATTAAATTAAAAAACAGAGAATGGTACCAGACGAAATTCATCCCCAAAATCAGCCCCATCACCTTGATTGCCTTACTGTTTACGATCGTGGTCATGTTCAGCCTGAAAGGCGAATATATTGTAAAAATTCCCCTTGATGTCGTGCGTATTGCCATTCCTTTGCTGATCTATTTTGTAGTCATGTTTCTGTTGAGCTTTTTTATGAGTAAAAAGATAGGCACCGGCTATCCGATTGCTGCCACCCTCTCGTTCACCGCCGCCAGCAACAATTTCGAACTGGCTATTGCCGTGGCAGTAGCCGTATTCGGCATCAATTCCGGAGCAGCCTTTGCTGCCGTCATCGGGCCGCTGGTAGAAGTGCCGGTGATGATCGCTTTGGTAAACGTGGCGCTGAGATTTCAAAAGAAATATTTCCCGGTTGAAAAAATCGCTACGGAATCATAGTGCGACAATTTTGAATTACAACCAATAGAAAAATGTGAGACGGGGATCTGGCTTGATTTTTTTTACATCACCATAAAAATAGTCGCTGTCTCCTATTTGCTCCTTTTTGCTCTACATTATTTATGGTTAACCATTCGACCTTATCAGTCAAGCACATTTTGACATTGACAGCCTTTTCTATTAGACTTACAATAACCGATGCAAACAGGAGGTTTTATGGAAACAAAAACCAAATTTAATGAAATCTTGGACAAAGTAGAGAAAATGTCCTTAGAAGACCAGAATTTGGTGATCGAAATTTTGAGAAATAGGTATATAGAAATCAGAAGGGAAGAAATTCTGAAGAACGCTCAAAGGTCTCTCGAAGAATATAAAAGTGGCAAAACTTCACAAGGAAAGGTTGCTGATTTACTTAAGGACATGGAAACCGATGAAACTGATCTGGGGAAGTAGTTTTCGTCGTGCTTTCAAAAAGATTGTAAAAAGCGATCCGGCTTTAAAAGATAAAGTAGCTCAATCGCTTGAGCTTCTTCTCAAAGACCCTTTCAATCCTTCCCTTAAAACTCATAAATTAAGTGGCAGACTAAAAGAATTCTGGGCTTTCATTATTGAATACGATTGCCGGATTGTCTTTCAATTTGTAAACCACGATATTTTATTGATCGACATCGGCAAACATGATGAAGTTTATTGAGCTTAACTAACATTTTAGCCGACTCTGACGCATTCGAGCCACAGACGGTGATATTCTTAGAATGTCAAAAGATATAAGGAAATTGTGGCGGGCACTCAACATATTTTTAAGACATATTACTGTTTTTTATCCCTAAAACAATAAAAATGGTCGCTCTACCCTATTAGTTCTTAAAAGTAACCGACCCCTTTAATTCTTTCCCTGATGACACTTGAATGGCGAGACAAGACAAAGGTAATACATTCATTTTCTCTCCACAATCTTAATCTCATCTTCACTCAGGTCGTAGAGGGTGTATACAAGCTTGTCAATCTCGTGGTCGGTAGCGTCAATCTGACGTCGCAAGATTTCTCGCTCATGCTCGGTGAGTTTTCGCTTGTGAAGTTCTTTGTTATAGTTTAACATTTGCTCAACAAGGTGAACCATTCGGGCGTGTTCAACTTTGCCTATAGTTCTCGGATACGGGAACTCCCGTAAGTTTTTAACGACAACCTTCGGAAAAATATTCCGCGCGGCCTTTACTGCCATTGATTTGTAAAAAAGGGACATCAAATTACAGTTTGTTATTCCTAATAACACTATAAGTTCTTCTACAGAATTGCTTGTATGAAGTATGTTGAGAATACTTTTATTATTTAAATAAATCTCTTCAACTAGAGTCGCATTAAGGCAACGAGGGTAAGAGGAAGTAATTTCTCTAAGTAAGATACGTGGACGCGTAAATATTTCAATTTCTCTTGGCTGTGATAACCAAGGACCATATTGCATCCACATGCCTGACCAGTTTAATATGTAACGACCCACATTCTCCCCCTGCAGGTAACGAAGGCTATTTTCGTCTTCGCGATGGTCTCTGTCGAAAACATGTTTTTTTACATCCTGAGCCGTTTGAGGTGGATTCCCTTTTCCTTTCTCGTATGCTTGAAGCCCTGATCGAGAATCAAAACCCGCACTGATTAACGTTCTTGAGGAAGCAACAACCTTATTAAGCAAGAATGATACATCGGACGAGTCGGAGAATACAATTCGTCGGTTTGTATTCGACAAATTTTTCCGATCTACTTTGATGAGTTTCCTTTTGAGAAATTGTTCTTGGGACTTTACTCGTGCAACTAAGAGTGCACCATTTACTACTCGATTAGTGACTGCAAATATACAAGGTTCCATAGATACATGTTTAAAGACCGGATAGTTAAGATCAACGACCTCTTCCAGCTTTGGGATGAAAATATCGCGGAGCAGCTTTCCACTTTCGATTGTAAGCCAGGAGTTGGGGACTATGTAACTACCTTTCCCATTTTGCTTCATTAAAACAAGCATTTTCTCCATAAAGAGCATATAGGTATTTTTTTTCTCAAAATTTGCTTTATAACAGAAGGAATAGTATTTTTTTTCCTGGCGAGTTAATAGCTCCCTCGTGAATATATATGGCGGGTTGCCGATCACTGCGTCAAAACCACCCGATTTCATTATTGCAGCGAACTCCACTTCCCAATCAAATGGATTGATGCGGAGACGTTCCTCTTCATCAGAGAAACCGGAAAGCCGATCTACAAAGAAGTCAGAACCGATAAGCGAGTTGCCGCACTTGATGTTCGCGCCCAAATCGGGCAAAGCGCGCTCGTGGATAAACCGCAACTGTCTATTGAGCGTCTCGTTGTTTTCACCTTCAAGCACCTTTAAGAGCAACGACAGTTTTGTAACCTCCACCGCCTGCGAGTCAATGTCCACTCCATAGATATTGTTCAGCAGTATCCGCTTGCGTTCTTCGGTCGTCAGCCGCCATTCTCCACCTTGCGCCTGATAAATCAAGCTGCGATGTTTTTGAGGTCCGTCCTCGACATAATAATCGCGGTACCAGTCCAGAAGATGTTGGTATGCCCCTAAAAGAAATGAGCCGGACCCGCACGCCGGGTCGAGTATTTTGAGCTTTGCCACCTGCACGGGAGTTTTCCCCTCGCAGAGTTTACCCACGGTGTTTTTGACGATATATGAGACTATATAGGTGGGCGTGTAGTAGACGCCGTGGGCTTTTTTGACCTCCGGTTTCCAGTCGATCTTCGCCTGATGACCTTCGGTTAGGCGAATCACTTTGCCTAAAAACTGCTCGTAGACCTGTCCGAGAATATCGGCTGGCAGAACCGAGAACTCGTAGGGACTTTCAGGGTAGTAGAGGTCCTTCAGGATGTATTTGAGCTTGTCGTCGTCAATACTGAGATGGAGGGTAAGGTCGTCCGGTGGTTCGGGCCTGCCTTTTTCGTCTTTGAAGTGGAAAAGACCTGAATTATACCGGTCATCGGCATCGCGGAACAACTGACAAAGCCGCTTGTAGGCATTGGCTCCGTTAATAAGCGCCTGGAGCCTGCCATAAGGTTCGATGCCACGGTCTTCGCAGATTCTCAAAAAGATGATTCGGTCAATGATCTTCTGGACCGCAAAATTAAGCTGCCGGTCCAATAGCTTTGGATTTCGCAAGGCAAGGATACGCGCCAGTTCGTCTCTCCAGCGTTCAATCTCGACAAGGAATGCGTCGTCAACTTCAGCCGTCCCTTTCTTCAGGCGGGTGGATTCGACCCACCGGTCGAACGAACCCCGAAGCAACGCATCTTTTGAAAAGATGTCCGACAAGTCTTGCCACCGTTCGGCATAATCATTGCAAGTCATGTAGAGGATACGGGCGGTGGAGGCCTTATCTTGAGGCATCGGTTTGATTCGGCAGTCGTAGACCGCCAACTCCGCGAAATCGGTGAGGATACTCAACGGAAGTTTGGCAGACCACGCATAGCGGCGTAGTTGGTAAGCTGGGTGCGTATCCTCCCTTATGTCCACCGAAGGCTTCTTTGCCTCGATAAAGAACTTGCGGACGCCGCCGATGCGGAAACAGTAGTCGGGCGCTTTAGTCGCACCGCCAACATAGATGGAATCTTCATGGATGACATCCTTATAAGCCTCAGCATAACCTTGCTCGTTGTCCACATCCCAGCCAAGGGCTTTGAAGAACGGGTCAACGAACTCCCTGCGCAATTGGGTCTCATTGTATTTGCCTGAACGGTAGGAATCGAGGTTTCGTTGAAAAAGCTCGACAAGAACTTTTATTTTAAAGACATCGGTCATTGGTTAAATATCTCCCGCGCATTCTAACTATATCCCCTTTAATTTAGCCGATAAACCATATAGCACCGACGGTGAGTATGGGGGTAATTTCTCGAAGAGTTGATGGTAAAGCACTCTGCACATTTTAAATCGGTTTTCCCTTATCTAATAAAACCACTTTTAATACTCACCTTCAGCTATGAAGAAAACCCTCTGTTTACTCATAATAGTTTATTATGCCTCGAATAAAAAAAAAGTCAATAATTGAGTAAGGAATACCCCACCTTTTACCCTCATAAAGAAATTGTTCTCTTAATTTTTATTTCTTATCCAGGGGTAGGGGTTCGCTGCTCCAATCAAAGATGACTTTGTAAAATCCTAATTCTGTACGACGCTGCAGGCAACCTAATCGGTCTATTAGTGTAATTCCGGGTTCAAGAATTTGAAAGGTTGTTACAATAATTAATATTCCTGAGAAAATCAGGCCAAAGTCATAGGCAGGACCAATATTTCCTTCCGGTGGGATAAAATATGTATAGTGCTCACTTCCAAGCCGCAATTGATTACCTTTTTCTGCCGGGAAATAGAAATAAATTCTTTCATTTGGCCGCTCTCCAAATGCGTATTGAATATAACTCATTTTAGGTGTGGTTCCAGTTAGTGTCGTCATGTTACAGTGTGTCTTGCATAACCAACGCCCGAATAATACCCCGGAGACGTGTATTTGGAGAGGAGGCTGAAGAATTTTTGAACCTGCCCTTCTCATCGGATTCCCGAATGAATTAAGAGCATCGCGTAGACGCACTACTTCGTGATCTACTTGACTTAATTTCCCATTATGCGCTTCACAGAGAATATTTGAGGTAAACGCGCTCCGGCCGATTTCCATTTTTGTTCCACTTAACCACGATGCACCATCAACATGGATTGAAGTTTCGGAAAACAGCGCTTCGGTGATGATATGTTCTCCCGTTATTTTCCCATTACATCCTCCAAGTACATTAGCCCAGCATTTCGGATGTCCTTTTCTTTTCATCAAATATTAAATTTAGTTGCCATTTTCCTCAAAGGGGAAGAAATCCAATAAGGATAAGTCTGGGGTCTGACTTGGCTTTTTGACATTAATCGGGATTTGGAAATCCCCCCCACATTTTTCACAGTAAGAACCTTCCCTATTTTCTCAACAGCCCTTTCGGTAAGAGCGCCTCGACCTTGGGCTTTAAATCCATGATTTTGAGCGCTAACGTGGACCGGTTGATGGTTGCCTGGAATTTGGGATTAAGAAATAACGTAACTGAGAGCGCTAAGGTTGAAAAGAGAATCCCGAATCCCAAGCCGAAGATTGCACCGAGGATTCTATCAAGCCAGGCTAACTGGGCAAACTTGATGATTTTACTCACAATCCAGGCAGCGAGTCCGATCAGGAAGGCGACGATTAAAAAGACAACGATAAAAGAGATGATGTTTGCGAGCCGATGGTCTTTAATAAACGATAATAGCCGGCTGAGATTGGGATAGGCGCGGCTGGCAATAATGAGCCCCACCACCAATGCTACAATCGAAGCGACCGCTTTGACCAGCCCCTTAAATATGCCCCAGAGAATTCCACCGATAATTACTGCCGCTATCGCGAAATCAAGCCACATGGTGATAAAAAGAGAACCGGAGCATCGGAGCTGGGGAGCATGGGTGAAACGGAACGATATGGAAATCTTGAAGTATCATCGCTTTTTTCGTACTGATTCGTGTTCATTCGTGAAAATCCGTAGTTAATTTTTCGTTTTCTTCTTTTGATTGAATACGATGTCGAAGGCGTCGTTAATCGTCTTGATAAACCGAAAATCCAAACCCTTTTTAACCTTTTCCGGAATCTCCTCCAGGTCTTTTTTGTTCTCTTCCGGCAATAGAATCGTTGTTATGCCCGCGAGTTTTGCACCTAAAATTTTGGCACGAATTCCGCCGACCGGCAGCACCCGACCGGACAGAGTAATCTCACCGGTCATTGCGATTGTAGGTTCGACCGGCTGGTTGCGTAAAAGCGACAGCAAAGAAGTTGCAAGGGTAACACCGGCGGAAGGGCCATCTTTGGGCACCGCGCCGTAGGGCACATGGATATGGATGTCGTAATTACTGAAAAAATCTTCGCTGATGCCAAAGTCCGAAGCGCGGCTCCGGATATAGGAGAGTGCAGCCTGTGCCGATTCTTTCATCACATCGCCCAGGTGTCCGGTCAGAAGCAGTCCTTTCCGACCTTTCATCTTGGTCGCCTCGATAAAGACGATTTCGCCGCCGACCGGCGTCCAGACCACTCCGGTCACCACCCCGACCTGGCCGGTTCGTGCCGCAACCTCCGAGAAGTATTTCTGAGGACCCAAAAATTCGCGCACCTCTTTGGGCGTAACTTTAACATGCCTCCGCTTCCCCTCGGCAAACCGTCGCGCAACCTTCCGGATGATCGACCCGCACTCCCTCTCCAGATTTCGCACCCCCGCCTCGCGGGTATATTCGTGAATCACAGCCGTAATCGCTTCGTCGGTGAATTCGACGTCCTTGACGGTCAGCCCGGATTCTTTGATCTGGCGGGAAATTAAATCGCGTTTGGCAATCTCGAGTTTTTCCTCATCGATATAACCGGGTAGATCCAAAATCTCCATCCGGTCTTTCAATGCCGGGATAATCGGATCGACCATATTGGCGGTTGTAATGAACATCACCTTCGACAGGTCGAATGGCACCTCGAGATAGTGGTCGGAGAAGCTGTGGTTTTGTTCCGGGTCCAAAACCTCTAAGAGCGCCGACGACGGGTCGCCCCGAAAATCCATACCGACTTTATCAATCTCGTCGAGCATAAAAACCGGATTATTGGAGCCCGCATTCTTTATCCCTTGAATGATTCTGCCCGGCAACGCACCGACATAGGTTCTCCGGTGTCCACGGATCTCCGCTTCGTCCCGGATACCGCCCAGCGAGAACCGGATAAACTTCCTGCCCAATGCCCGGGCAATCGACTTTCCCAGAGAAGTCTTGCCCACACCCGGGGGACCGGCAAAGCAGATGATCGGACCCTTCGAATCCTTTCTCAATTTTTTAATCGCTAAATACTCAACAATCCGCTCTTTGACTTTTTCCAGGTCATAGTGGTCTTCGTCCAGGACGTGCTGCCCTCGTTTGACATCAAGATTGTCGTCGGTTGAGACCGACCAGGGCAAGATCACGAGCCAGTCGAGGTAGGTTCGGGAGACGGTATACTCGGCAGCCTGCACCGGCATCTTCGCGAGCCGGTTCAACTCTTTCAGCGCGATCTCGCGAACATTCACCGGCATATTCGATTTTTCAATCTTTTCCTTGAGTTCATTTATCTCCTGGGTCCGTTCATCCGCTTCGCCCAACTCCTTCTGGATCGCCTTTAACTGCTCGCGCAGATAGTACTCGCGCTGACTCTTATCCAGTTCGCTCTTGACCTGAGTTCGGATCTTCGCCCCTAATTCAAGAATACTGAGCTCTTTCGTGAGGAGCGGGTCAAGCTTCGCCAGCCGCTCTTTCGGCTCCAGGGTCTCCAGCAGCATCTGTTTGTCGCTCACATCGAAATTGGTATACGAGGCGACAAAATCGGCAAGTCGACCCGGCTCATCAATATTCATCGCCATTGCCATCAGCTCTTCCGGCAGATACGGAGCCAGATCAACCAGTTTATGGAACATATTAACGATGTTGCGCATCAGCGCCTCGGTCGGTACATCCTTTTTCCCACCTTCTTCGACCGGGTCGATCTTTGCTTTAAGATAGGGCTCTTCGGCGATAAATTTTACTATTTTTGCCCGCTTCAATCCCTGAACCAGCAGCCGAATCGTGCCATCGGGAAATCGGAGCATCTTTGAGATGACCGCCACCGTCCCAATCCGGTAGAGGTCATTCGGAACTGCTTCCTCGATATCGGGATTCTTCTGGGTCACGATGCAGGCGAGCTTGGTTCCAGCAAGAACCTCGTCGACCAGTTTTATCGAACGTGCCTGGGAAACGACCAGCGGCGCACTGAGGTTAGGGAAAATAACCCCGCCCCGAATCGGCAGCACGGCGATCTCGAGCGGAATTCCCAATTCTTTTGTTTCGTTCATATACTACTCCACTTTAATAATTTTGACCTTCTTCTCTCGTTTTGGAAATCGAAGAGTCAGGATACCGTTATCGAAAATGGTTTTAACTGCTTTGGGATTAACCGGACAGGGAAGATACACCCGCCGCTCAAAGGCACCATAGGAGATTTCCAAATTGTAAAAGTTAGTCCCCTGCTTGAACTCGGGCGGTGCCCGGCGCAAACCGCGAATCTGAACTATATTGGGAGCGACGGCAACACTCAGGTCGCGCTTGTCTACCCCCGGGATTTCGAAAACAACATAGAGAAACTCCTCGGTGATAAAAAGGTCAGTCGGCGGAGCCCAGGTTGCTAACGGCGAAACCGATTGGAGAATCACCTCGAACATCGCCTCGGCTTCATCGAAAATTCTCACCCAGCCCCGACTTTCATTATCGATCATCACTGCCTCCGGTTCACTGTGCCTCGTTCATCGGTATTAAAAGTTGCCATCCCACCGGTATTGGATCCGTTTGATGCCCTCTGCCCTGCCGGTATCGCTATCGACTTCGACCACCACCCCGGAGATGCGTCGATCTTCCTTTGCCGGGTCTAAGCGCTGGGGTATTTGAAAGATCAGTCGCTCAATTGCCTGTTCCTTTCTCATACCGATGACCGAGTTGAACGAACCGGTCATACCGACATCGGTAATGTAGGCGGTCCCGAGCGGCAGTATCCACTCATCCGCGGTCGGGATATGGGTATGAGTACCCAAAACCGCACTGACCTTACCATCTAAGAACCAGCCTAAAGCTACTTTCTCGGCGGTAGCTTCGGCATGGAAATCAACGATAATGACCTTGGTATCGCGGTAGAGTTCTGCCAGGGCTTCAATTGAACGCCGGAACGGACAATCCATCGGCTTCATAAACACCCGGCCGACGAGATTCATGACCGCCACCTTGAAACCATTTTTGGTGTAAATCGCCGTCCCTCTGCCGATCACCCCGGGCGGGAAGTTCAGCGGTCGGAGCAGCCGGGTCTCAGTTTGCAAGGTGGGCTTAAGACCTTTTTTGTCCATGAAATGGTCGCCGGTGGTTACACAATCGATACCGAACGAAAAGAGCTCGGCCAGGATCTGGGGAGTAAGTCCATACCCGCCGGCTGCGTTCTCGCCGTTGGCAATGGTAAAACTGATCTTTTCGTTTGCGGTGATTCCCGGGATCATTTCCTTGATTACTTCCCGGCCCGCCTCACCACAGATATCGCCTAGGAACAGAATCCGCTCATTTGGCATAATCGATCGCCCGGGTTTCTCGAATAACCATCACCTTGATTTGACCGGGATATTTTAACTCCTGCTGAATTCGGCTCGCAACCCGAACCGCCAGTTCCTGTGCCTCCAGATCGGTGACCTTAGCCGGTTCAACCAGCACCCGCAATTCCCGGCCGGCCTGAATTGCATACGCTTTATCGACACCGTCAAAACCAGTCGCAATTGCCTCTAAATTATCCAACCGTTTAATATAGGCTTCAAAGGTCTCACGCCGCGCACCCGGCCGACCACCGGAAATGGAATCGGCGGTCAAAACCAGGAAGGCGTAAGGACTTTCCAGCGACGCCTCTTCATGATGAGCTGCAATGGCATTGACGACGATCTCCGATTCTCCACAGCGCCGGGCAATTTCGGCACCGACCAGCGCATGGGGACCTTCCCAGTTCTGGTCGGTCGCTTTACCAACGTCGTGCAACAATCCCGCCCGTTTGGCAATCATCGTATCGAGTTCCAATTCCTGAGCCAACAGGTTGGACAGATAGGCGACTTCCTTGGCATGCTGCAGGAGGTTCTGACCGTAGCTCGTCCGGTATTTTGATAACCCCAGATAGCGCACCAGATCCGAATGCAGCCCGACAATTCCCAGTTCCAGAACCACCCCTTCGCCGGCATCCTTAACAACACTATCCATTTCCGACTTGGTTTTGGTAATCACCTCCTCGATGCGGGCGGGATGAATTCTGCCATCCGAAACCAGCCGTTCCATAGCAATTTTGGCAATTTCGCGCCGGATCGGGTCAAACGCTGATATGATCACCGCTCCCGGGGTATCGTCAATCACGACTTCGGCACCGGTCAGGGTTTCAAAGGTCCGGATATTTCTACCTTCCCGGCCAATAATCCTGCCTTTCATCTCATCTAACGGCAGTGGCACCACCGAAACGGTCGTTTCCGCCCAGTGCGAGAAAGCGCAGCGCTGAATTGCCCGAATGATGATCTCTTTTGCCTCCTTCTCGGCATCGGCATGGGCTTTTTCTTTGATCTCTTTAATTATCACCGCGGCGGCGAGTCGTGCTTCGGCCTCTAAATTTCTCATCAGCTCGACTTTTGCCTCTTCCTGGGTCATGTTGGCAATCCGGGCGAGTTTTTGATTTTCTTCACTGATGAGCTGGTCGAGCCGTTCGGTTTTGGTTTTG
This sequence comes from uncultured bacterium, assembly GCA_964356135.1. Lineage (GTDB taxonomy): Bacteria > Hydrothermota > Tepidihabitantia > CAYHGV01 > CAYHGV01 > CAYHGV01. Next base: position 28,904 of record CAYHGV010000013.1, on the reverse strand, counting down.
ATAATCCGCTCGCGCAGCTGCAGGTTCTTCTCGCGCTTGATCAGGTCAACCTCCCGTTCGGAGAGGATGTGCTCGCGCTTTTCCTGGACCAGTTCGCGTTCTGCCAACTTCCGTTCGAGACGATCCAGGTCTTTACGCCGGGTCTGGGTATCGGAATCGAACTTCATTTTTTCTTTATACCACTCTTCCTTCAGAGCGAGCTCGGCTTCTTTCCGATAGTTTTCTGCCTCCCGTTTTGCTTCGTCCACCATCCGCCGGGCTAATCCCTCAGCCGAACGGAGCCTTTTTTTGGCAAAAATTCTCGAAATTAAGAATCCTATCACACAACCGATGATTGCGACGACTAAGCCCAACAAATAGACCATAAAATCCTCCTTCGATTGATTAAATAAAACCCCGCCAGAGCCGTGTAGGTAGTAGTCTCTGAACCCTGAGTATAAGTGGGTGCCTCACAGATGTTTCATGTCACTCCGGCATGCGGAGGCTCCAATCCACAACTGTATCCAGCCCCCATCACTTGGGTGTTGGCTCAAGACTTAGTTACCTATCACGAGCACGGCAGGGAACCTTAAACTACAGTATCCAATTTTTTTAAGAGCGCATCTAACCTGTTTTTTACTACGGTATCCTTTTCTTCTTCACGTTGCATTAATTCATCGACTAAATTGATACATGTCAAAACGCACACCTTGGTCGTTGATGGCTGCGGGTAGCTATGCTGGACTTCTCGCATCTTCGTGTCAACGATGCGGGCTATTTTCTCCAGATAACTGCCCGAAACATCGGTTTTAATTTTGTAATCCGTTCCAAAAATATTAACCGTTAACGTTTCCATACCTAAGGCTCCCCATGTAAAATATTAAACAACACCCGAAATCTTGTCAACCATAAAATTTATTCTCTTTAAAGCCTCTTCTTTTTGGGTTTTCAGCTTTTCGATCTCCGCCTGGAGCTGTTGGTTGTGATCCTTCAGCTCTCCGATAAGCTTTACCAGGCCGTCCAGTTTTTCTTCTAACAGCGTAAACATCTCTTCGATCGTCATGCTAGCCTCCTTTCTTACGCAGTTCCACACCAAGTTGCTCTTCGAGCCGACTGACTACCCGGCTCATAATCCGTTCAACTTCTTTACTCTCGAGGGTTCGCTCTTCGGAGCGGATCACCAGTCGGACCCCGATGCTCTTTTTGCCCGGGGGGAGTGATTTACCGGAAAAATAGTCGAAAATCCGCATTCGCTCGAGGAGCGCACCGACCGCCTTCTTGATGACTTTCTCCAATTGCGCGGCTTCAATCTCTTCGGACGCAACCAATGAGAGGTCGCGCATTACCGGTGGAAACTTGGGCAGGGGTGTATAGACTTTATATTTGGGTGCAAAGTCAAACAGTCGACCTAAATCGAGTTCGAAAACATAGACCTGTTGACCGAGGTCAAACTCGGCTAACAGCGGTTTCGCAACTTCGCCCAGCGCGCCGAGCGTTTCCGAACCGCAGCATATTTTTGCCCCCCGGTGTATCACGCCGTCTCCGTCCCAGTTCCGGAAGAAAACCTCTTCCAGCCCAAGATGACCGAGACACATCTCCACGACCCCTTTGACATCGAAGAAACTCGCCGGCCGGGGCCGTTCCTGCCAGAAATGAGGGAGTGCCTGGCCAACCGCTACCCCAGCCAAACTCAAATTCTCCTTCGGGGGTTTTCCCGGGGAAAAAACCTTACCGATTTCAAATAATCGCAGATCGGCATTGCCCCGACGATAGTTGAGAGCCGCAACCTCGAGTGCTCCGAAGATGAGATTGGGCCGCATAACCGCGAACCGCTCCGACAGCGGATTCTGCAATCTGAGGGGCTTATAATTACCGAACTGAGCGCACAACCGTTCGGGTAAAAAACTGAGGGTCTTAATCTCGTTAAATCCATAACTGACCAGGAGCTCGCGGATCTGACCGAACCGCTGGGAGAGTGCATGCGCGCCGCCCGGAACGCTGCCGTGGAGGACAAATGGATGCGGTATCCGCTCATAACCATAAAGCCGGGCGAGTTCCTCGACCAGTTCCGCATCCCGGGTAATATCTTGACGGAACGATGGAACGAAAACGGTAAAATCTTTTCCCGAGGTTTCGAGCTCAAAACCGAGATGGGTTAAAAACCTCTTCATCCCGGCCGCATCGATCTTAACCCCCAGAAGCTGGTTCGCCCGGTCTAAGGAGAGTTCGATCGTCCGGTCGCTTTGCGGCTGAAAAGCATCGAGTGAACCTTTAAGCGGATTTCCATACCCTGCCAGGTACGCAGTCGTCGCTCTCGACACATCATCAATCGCACCGATATCAACCCCCATTTCAAACCGCCTCGACGCCTCTGTAATAAGCTTCAACTTGAGGGCGGTACGGCGGGTTATGCCCGGGCGGAAAAAAGCCGATTCCAAGAGCACCGTCCTGGTGCTCAAACTCACCTCGCTCTCTTTGCCGCCCATAACTCCGGCAAGGGCAATCGGTCGTTTTGCATCGGCAATGACAAGCATATCGGCAGTAAGCTTCCGCAACTCGCCATCGAGGGTTCGAAGTTGTTCACTCGATTTTGCCCGTCGGACGACAATCTTTTTCCCTTCAATCCGGTCGAAATCGAACGCATGGAGCGGCTGCCCTTGTTCAAACAGTATATAGTTGGTGATATCGACGATGTTGTTTACCGGCCGGGCGCCACAGGCAGATAACCGCCAGCGCATTGGAAATGGTGAAACCGCAATTTTCAGATCGGTGATCAGTCGAGCGACATAGCGCGGACAGCTCTCGCCGTCTACGACTTCGAGGCTCGCACGGTCTTCGATCTTCGATTCCAATTCTTTGAATTTTCGCTCCGGAAGCTTAAGCGGTTTCTCGAGATACGCAGCCAATTCCCGGGCAATGCCCTTCATTCCCAAAAGATCGCCCCGGTTCGAAGGAGGACGGATCTCTAAAACATAGTCGTCCAAATAATCTAAAATTGCGGCTCCCGGTTTCCACTCCCGGGGTAGAATTACCAAACCCTGGGAATCTTCCAATCCTAAATCCGATTCACGCAGGAGTGCGTCGTGGGTCAGTTTCTGACCGTTGGGTAACGCGGTTCCTTTGCGGGCAAGGACGACCCGCTCGCCCGGAACCGGTCGTGCGGTCTCGCCGGACAGGACCACCATCTCCGAACCGTTCGTTACTGTGAGCGTTTTCTCGGATAGTTCAACAATCTCTCCTACCACCACCCCGTCCAAACCTTCACCGACTCGCACCAGGCTCTCCACTTCCAGACCTTTACTGATGAAGAGTTTAGTTAATTCATCCGGCGATAACTGAAAATCGACAAACTCGGAAAGCCAACGAATCGGTACGCGCATACCTGAACATAGGCAAAAACCTGTTTTTGTCAAGGGCTCACTTAGAAACCTCTATCAATCTACGGAAGACACTGAAAACTCTGAAGGATTATTAGATCTATTTTATTTTAATTGTTCAATGAATTCCGAGTCCGCCACATATCTTGGCGGATCAGTGGTTAAAAATTAATTTTTTGGACTTTCGAACCGGCACTTGACAACTGGGGTGGTAAGATTACTATTCCGTAACAGGAGGCGTTATGGAAACTGAAGTTGGACGGGTAACCCATTATTTTAGCAAAGTCGGCGTGGCGATTCTCGAGATAACGGCGGGCAGCCTCAAGGTCGGTGATACCATTCGCATCGTCGGTCATACCTCCGACTTCACCCAAACCGTTGACTCGATGCAGATCGAACACCAATCGGTTACTGAAGGCCAGACCGGCCAATCGATTGGCGTCAAGGTCGTAAACCCGGTCAGAGAACACGATAAGGTCTATACGATAACTCCGTAACAATGAGTTAGGAATCTCGGGGAGAACCTGCGATTCTAATCGACTGTCGGGTTTGAAGTTCCACTTGTAATTTTCTTCATCAAATTATTCAAACAAACAAGGTTAAAATTCACCCGTTCGAAATACGTCGAAGGGACGAAATTGTGACTGACCAGTTTTTTAGCTTTGTTTTGAGGCGGCCGGTTTAGGCTTAAAGATTTTTAAAATAAGGGCGGTTAAGACCAAAAACCCACAAATAACTATAAAAATATCCCCGAACCGTCGGTAGAAAGTAAAGCTTTTCGGATGGGGCAGAGAACCGACGAGAATTGCTTTTGTAAAGAGTCCGGTTTTGGCAAGCACCCGGCCATAGGAGTCGGCAATCAGTGATATACCATTATTGGCATCCCGGATTAACGGGACGCCGTTTTCGACCGTGCGCATCACCGCCATTTCGCAGTGCTGATACGGACCGGGGGTCCGGCCAAACCAGCCATCATTGGTAATATTGATTAAAAAATCAGCTCCCCGCTTCGTGAACTGTCTGGTTAAATCGGGGAAAATCGCTTCGTAACAGATCAGTACTGAAAAATCCCCCTCGGGTAATGGGAAAACGGTATAGTCTTTACCGAAGTTGAAATCTCCCACCACCCCCTCAAGATCAACCTTTTTTAAAAATTTAAAAACATCGCTATACGGTATCTTTTCACTGAACGGCACCAGCCTCATCTTCCGATATTCGCCCACAATCCCCCGGTGAGGCACGAACAGGACCGCACCGTTGTAGAATTCGAACCGGTCGTCATAGTCCCAGAGCGGTGACCCGGTGATCAGCGATACCTGGAAACTGTCGACCAGATTAACCAAAACCTGCTGGAACTGAAAATTACGGACGATGTTCGATAACGTCGCGGTCTCGGGATAGACCAACAGCGTGGGGTGCTCGGTAAGTGCGGTCCGGGTTAATCCAATCAAATCATTAAACTGGTAATTTCGAGTACGAGGATCACCTTTCTCGTTCGGCCCGACATTGGGCTGAATAATCGCCACTTTTTTCCACTCCTGGTTTTTGCGGATCGTTAAAAATCCATAGCCGAGAGGAATAATAAATGCCAGGAGAAGCCCAATCCACGCTTTTCGATAATTCTTAATCGTCAGATAGACGCAGAGGTTTACCAAAACAACCCAGGCTGAGATACCGTAGACACCGGTGAAGGAAGCGAATTGGATGATCGGAACATACGGAGTTTGGGAATACCCGAGCAGGGTCCAGGGAAAGGCAATTTGGGATTTGGTTCTTATGAACTCCACTATCGCCCAGATGAACGGAGCCACCCATAAACCCAACCGGCGGGTTGCCCAGGCGAAAAGCGCAGTATACAGGCCGAGATAGGCACACAAAACAGTTACTCCCAGATACATCAGCCATTTTACCCACGACGCTAACGGGACGACGAGCAAATACAGCCACCATAACAAAGAAAGCGATGAAAAAAACCCGAAAAAGAACCCCAAGAGGAAAACCTTTTTCGGGGGATACTTTTCAATGATCATGAATAAGCCGACCAAACTGAAAAAAGCCAAGAACCGTAACGGATAGGGAGCGAAAGCGAAACTGAGTGCTACCGCCGAGACGAATAGGATAAGCAGGTCAAATTTAAGTTTTAGGCGAATCACTCGAATGATAGCGAATTTAGCGAATAAGAGATTATAATACTATTCGTTTCATTCGGTACCATTCGCTTAATTCGTTTCTTTTATCTTCAAGTTTCGATCTTTACTTCTTTTTTTAAAGCCACCGACTGGTAAAACGCATCGGTTATATGACATATTAACAGACCATCTTCGCCTTTGAATACCGGCTCTTCGTTATTGACAATCGCATCGACGAACGAATCGATCTGGCGCTGGTTGGCAGTGCGGTAAAAATCTTTGTTCTCCAGGGCAGGAGTCACATTCACCAGATGACCATGCATCTCTTTATGAATCTGGAGAGGATTAATAATCGCGGCACCCTTTTTACCGAAAATATTAAAATAGGTTAAATCCCGCTCCATTAAAAGACTCCAGCCGACCTCAACCGTCAATGCAACATCGCGTTCGAACCTCATGAATGCAAAAGCGGTGTCTTCAACTTCGGAAGAAGGGTCGCGTTTATAGACTGTGCCCAGAATCGACAGCGGTTTGGTATTGCCTAAAAGCCAGATCGCAAAACCGAGGATATGGACTCCCAGTGACAGGAATGCACCGCCGCCCGCGCTCAGCCGGTCTTTCCGCCAGCCGGTCAATGTCCAGCCTTCCCGACCGCGCAACCAGCCCGCTTTCGCGTAATTGATCTCGCCCAATTCATCCCGTTTGATGAAATCGTTTATTAACTGGATGTCGGGGCGAAACCGGTAGCTGACCGACACTCCCAGCCGACGGCGCTTTCGTTTGGCAGTAGCCACCATCTCCTGTCCGTCTTTAACACTCAACGCCATCGGCATATCGCACAACACGTCTTTATTATACTCGAGAGCACCGATGGCGATCGGAGCGTGCAGGTAATTGGGAGTAGTTATGATGACGGCATCAATCTCCGGGTCTTTAAAGAGCGCTTCATCTTCCCGATAGCGTTTGGGAATTGCATATTTTGAAGCGAGCAAGTCCAGTTTATGTTCGTCAATATCGCTGATTGCGACCAGTTCGGCATTTTTATTCTTTTTGATTGCGGGTATGTGAGCGAGCTGAGCCTGAGTTCCACAGCCAATAACAGCCAACCGGATTTTGTCTTTCACTGCTACTCCTTTCGAAACTTCACCCGTTTGCCTTCAACGATCAACTTATTTTCACTAAAGAGCTTAACCGCCAGAGGATAGATTCTATGTTCCTGTTCTAACACCCTTGCCGCCAATAGTTCCGGCGTGTCATCATCGAGAACCGGCACCGCCGCCTGGAGGATAATCGGACCGCCATCGACATCCTCAGTGACAAAGTGGACGGTGCAGCCCGAATATTTTACTCCCGAAACCACAACCGCTTCATGGACATGCGCGCCGTAGAGTCCCTTGAATGCGGGCAGTAATGCCGGATGGATATTCATAATCCGGTTCGGGTAGTGGTTGACAAACCAGACTGACAGTATCCGCATAAAACCGGCTAAGATGACGAGGGTAACCCCACGCTTATCTAATTCTTCCGCCACTGCTTTGTCAAACGACTCCCGGTCGGGAAATGCCTTATGGTCGATAAAAACTCCGGGAATATTGTGTTTTTTCGCCCGTTCCAGGCAAAAAGCATCTTTGACATTCGAGATGATACCCGCAATCTCGCCATTGATTTTACCCGCTTCGATTGCGTCAATAATCGCCTGGAGATTTGTCCCCTGGCCAGATGCCAAAACCCCGATTTTGAAATTGTGCATAAACGGATAATATATTGATTATGCTTGGCTGTCAAGCCTGTGGTCGTTACCATGAGGGATAGCATCTAAAAATGAGGATGTCTTCTGGACCCTGGTTTCTAATTTAAAATTTTGCATTTTGAATTTTACATTTTTAATTACTTTCCAGTCGAATGAGCTTCTCTCCCTTTTCCACCGCCTTCCCCGTTTTTACCAGAACTTCAGCTATCTTTGCCGCAACCGGACTGCGCAGTTCATTCTGCATCTTCATCGCCTCGAGAATCAATACGGCGTCACCGGCTTTGACCGAATCGCCCGGTGCGACCTTTATCGCTTTAATCAATCCGGGCATCGGTGCAGTGATAGTCTGATGACCGGTAGTGGCATGGGGCTTGATCGCCGAGCCTCTTCCCCGTTCTGCCTGACTAACCGCGACCTCGTAGCACTTCTCCTGAAACTCAACCGTAATCAGATCGCCCTGGTCAGTGCATAACGCTTCGTAGTGGTTGCCGTCAATAATGAAGGAATTCAGAATTCCGGACGGGTCTTTTATCAAATCAACATTGTGGTTTTTATCGCCAACCCTGACCGAATAATTATCGTTGGTCTTTTTTACTTCAACTTCAAAGTTTTGCTGTCCAACTTGAACCTGGAACTTCATCGCAAACCATCCCGGCGTGCCATTGACTTCCAGCGGCTCTCGGGAGCAAATGAGGCTGTAGGCTCGGGGCTCCTGGCTTTAGTGGTATAAACGAACAATGCCCCGATGATTGCCGCGAGCTTCGTCTCATCCCGGGAAGGAATCGGCACGGCTTTTTCCATCTCTTCGATAAAGTGGGTATCGAAATTTCCGTTTCCGAACCGTTCATCGTTCATAACCTGATAGAGAAAATCGATCGTTGTCTTCACCCCGATGATTTTAAACTCCGACAGGCCGCGGCGCATCCGGGCTAAGGCTTCTGTCCGGGTTTCAGCCCAGACGATGAGCTTGCCGATCAGCGGGTCATAATAGACCGGTATCTCATAGCCGGGATAAACGCAGGAATCGACCCGGATGCCGGGACCGGACGGCTCGCGTAAGAATTCTATCTGACCCGAACTGGGCAAAAATCCCGCATCGGTATCTTCGGCATAGATACGACCCTCAATCGCATGGCCCTGCTTTCGTATTCTGTCTTGGGCTAACCAGAGTTTTTCCCCGGAGGCAATCCTGATTTGAGCCTTGACCAGATCGATTCCGGTCACGAGTTCGGTGACCGGATGCTCGACCTGGAGCCGGGTGTTCATTTCTAAAAAATAGAAATTTTTATTGCTGTCGAGCATGAATTCGATCGTCCCGGCATTGTTATAGCCGACCGCTTTCGCGGCCGAAACTGCCGCGGCCCCCATTTTCTGCCTGAGATTCTCGTCGATTGCCACCGACGGCGACTCTTCAATCAGCTTCTGGTGTCGGCGCTGAATCGAGCATTCACGCTCGCCTAAATGAATCGTCGACCCATAATTATCAGCTAAAATCTGGAACTCGATATGACGCGGCTTTTCGATGTATTTTTCGAGATAGAGAGTCGGGTCGCGAAAGGCCGAATCCGCCTCCTGATAGCAGAGTTCAAAAGAACTTTTTAATTCGGATTCGGCCCTCACTACCCTCATCCCTTTTCCGCCACCCCCCAGTGCGGCTTTAATTAAAACCGGATAACCGATCTCCTGCGCTTTCTCGTGCATCGTCTCAAAATCCCGGACTCCGCTGAGCAAACCGGGAATGATCGGAACGCCGACCGCCGAAACGCTGTTGCGAGCATAGACCTTATCCCCCATCGCCTGCATCGCTTTAGGGTTGGGTCCGATAAATATCAAGCCCGCATCTTCGCAGCTTCGGGCAAATTCACTGTTTTCGGCTAAAAAACCGTAGCCGGGATGGACGGCATCGCAAGCCGCTTTTTTTGCGATAGTTATTATTTTATCGATCGCGAGATAGCTCTCGGTCGCCGGCGCTTCGCCGGCGCAATAAGCTTCATCTGCCCGGAGCACATGGAGAGATTTTCGGTCGGCTTCGGAATAGATCGCCACCGTCCGTATCCCCATCTCCTGGCAGGTTCGGATTACCCGGAGCGCGATTTCACCCCGATTGGCGATCAGGATTTTTTTAAGCGCACCCACGTCGAATCTTCACTGCCGACCGACTACCGTCAAACCCATCTACTCGAAACATTCAACATGATTGCTTTCCACGTGCCACGAATTGCGGGGCCCGTCCACCGAGATTTCCAGCCAGAAGGGTCCTGATAAATGCTCACCCGGAGCAGCGGCTAATGTTGCAGAACTATCAACCCAAATTTCTGGCGGAGTCGTTCCTTGGGCCTTGAAATTGAAGAGATCCCCCGTTTTGACTATACCACTCCTTCCCTCACTTGAGTGCCATGTCACCACAACCGATCTGTTCTCATAATCTGCATTGGGTATTAACGGTGGTGTGTATTCGTAACGGTAGTAAAGAGTATACTTGCATATTAAGGTGTCGACCGCCCGACCGCCCATAGGTTGCTCAGTAAAAAATACATCAACAACAGTTGTATTTTTCTCATCGTCATCGCACATGAGCGACAGTGCGGTAATGACTATCAAAAAAACCTTTGGCAGTAACGTTCGCATATCACCCTCCTTTTGGGTTTGGTTACTTTAGTAAAATTCATGGCGAAGGTCAAGAGCGGTAATAATAGCTTATCAGCTCTTGCTCCTCGCCTTTAGCAGCCTAACTCATTCGGTGTATTTTACCCGACTCTTTCTATCCTCAAGAATCCTCTTAATGTCACTCTCGGTTTCCTTCAGCCAGGGAACCATATCCGGGGTTCTCAATCGGACCAGCTGCCAGGCAGCATCCTCATCTTCAGCCAGTGCCGCAAGAGTAAAAAGCGCTAAGGCATGCGCCTTCTGGCTATCCTCGTCTCCCGGTTCAGGCAGATTGGTGACCCGTTTGAGCAATGCCCGCTTTAATAAAAACGGATACGATTTCGTGTCTTCGACATACCGCCCATTTTGGAGAGTGAAGACGATCGGCAGAAACGGGCTCGCGGCATAGGAAAAATCGAAATAAGCAAACCCATCGTAATCACCGACCCCTTCGAGGATTCCGTCGCCGTCGATATCTTCAAGCTTCAAGCCCCCATTTCCCATCTCGAACGCACCCAGAAGCCTCAAGACTGGCTTTCGGGAATAGAGGTAATAGGTAAAGCAGCAGTGAGCACCGCCCGAAAAATCGGTAATCAAGAGTTCCCAAATGCCGTCGCCGTCAACATCAACGGTCTCGGCTTGTGCCTGCCAGACTTCGATTTGCTTAACAATTTCGGTATCCTTGGCAATAGTCAAAACCAGAGTCTCAGACGGCACCGTCTCCATCACATCGACCGTGGGCCAGGAAACCGTATACGGACCCCAGTTAAGAACAGCGAATAAAATAAATTGCATAACCATACTATCCACCCTCCTCAGAGTAAGAAAAAAGGTCAGAAATTCTTAAAAACCGTAACTTCATTCCTTCGGTTGAACCGCCCTTATTTCCCCGCATTGTTGAATCACGGAATGAATGTAACCGGTTGAATACAGACTCAGAGCGGTAAATTCCCGTGTTTTTTCGGTGGGAGTTTCGAACGTTTGTTTTCCAGAAGCTCCAACGCTTTTATCAGCCGCGGTCGTGTCTCTTTCGGTTCGATGACATCGTCGACATAGCCCCGGGCGGCAGCGACAAACGGATTGGCGAATTTCTTTCGATAGTCCTCAATCAGCTCCGCGCGGAGCGCCTCCGGGCCCTTCGCCTCTTTCAACTCCCGGCGAAAGATGATATTCACCGCACCATCCGGTCCCATCACCGCAATCTCGGCGGTGGGCCAGGCGTAGTTAATATCTCCCCGCACCTGCTTCGATGACAGAACGCAATAGGCGCCGCCGTAAGATTTTCTGGTAATAATAGTAATCTTGGGCACGGTCGCTTCGCAGTAAGCATAGAGGAGCTTGGCACCATGCTTGATGATACCACCATGCTCCTGTCCGACGCCGGGCAAAAAACCGGGCACATCCTCAAAGGTGATAATCGGAATATTGAAACAGTCGCAGAACCGGATAAACCGAGCACCTTTGATTGACGAATCGATATCCAGGACGCCGGCTAAGACCGACGGCTCCTGAGCGACAATCCCGACGACGCGGCCACTGAGCCGGGCAAAACCGACGATAATATTCTGGGCATAGTGCTCGTGGACCTCAAAGAAACTTCCTTCGTCGACCACCCGCTCGATTACAGTCTTCATTTCATACGGTTGATTGGGATTTTCCGGCACGATCGAGTTCAACTCTTCATCCTGGCGGTTCGGGTCATCGGTCGGTTCGATTCTCGGCGGGTCCTCTAAATTATTTTGGGGCAGATAGTCAAAAAGCCTTCTTATTTTCAGCAGGCATTCTTCGTCGTTGTCAGCGATAAAATGGGCGATGCCTGATCTGGTAGAATGAACTTGGGCACCCCCCAGCTCATCAAAATTTACTGCTTCGTGGGTGACCGCTTTAACCACATCCGGTCCGGTGATGAACATATAGCTCGTTCCCCGCACCATGAAGATAAAATCGGTCAACGCCGGGGAATAAACCGCTCCACCCGCGCACGGCCCCATGACCGCCGAAATCTGGGGAATAACGCCCGAAGCCTGAGTGTTACGCCAGAAGATTTCCGCATAGCCGGCAAGGCTCACCACCCCTTCCTGGATACGAGCACCGCCGGAATCGTTCAAACCGATGAGCGGCACCCCCACCCGCATCGCCATGTCCATAACCTTGCAGATTTTTTCGGCATGGGCTTCGGACAGGGTGCCGCCGAAAGCGGTAAAGTCCTGGGCAAAGACGAAAACCGGCCGGCAATTGATTTTACCCGAGCCGGTAATTACCCCATCCCCCAGAATTTTCTTTTCCGCCATTCCGAATTCAACTGTCCGGTGGGTGACAAACGCATCGAACTCCTGAAAGCTGCCTTCGTCCAGGAGGATCGTGAGCCGCTCCCGGGCGGTCAGCTTACCCGCCTCGTGCTGCTTGTCGATGCGCTCTTTGCCGCCGCCGAGAAGAGCGAGCTCGCGCAGCCGGTTCAATTCCTTCAGCCGGTCGTCAGTCGCCATATATCCCCTCCTTTTTTAAAAACGCGGATAATCGCGGATGAGAGCAAAAAATAATATGTTAAATGGTTCGGCTCGGTCGGCTTGTCGCAAGCCGCACGAGCCGCACTAGTTAAATACAAATCATTCATCAGCAACAAATCATCTCTCATCTGTGTCTATCTGCGTCGGCACCTTTGGTGCCGATACCTGCAGTTGATTACTATTTACCTGCACTTTCCCGGATCAACCGGTTGGCGATGACCAGCCGCTGGATCTGGTTGGTTCCCTCGTAAATCTGGGTAATTTTTGCATCGCGCATCATTTTCTCCACCGGGTAGTCACGCATATAGCCGTAGCCGCCTAAAATCTGGACCGCATCGACGGTCACCTGCATCGCGGTATCCGAGGCAAACAGCTTGGTCATCGCAGCTTCTTTCGAGAATTCTTTCACGCCCGCATCAATCATCCGGGCAGTTGCGTAGACCATCGTCCGTGCTGCTTCAACCTTGGTCGCCATATCGGCAAGCATGAATTGAATCGCCTGAAAGTTGATGATCGGCTGGCCGAACTGAACCCGTTTCTGGGCATAGGCGAGCGCTTCGTCTAAGGCACCCTGGGCAATACCGACCGCCTGGGCACCGACACCGGGCCGAGACTTATCCAGGGTTCTCATAGCAACGACAAACCCCAGCCCTTCCGAGCCGATGAGATTTCCTTTAGGAATCCGAACATCCTGCAAAACGACTTCGGTCGTTTTCGATGCGCGGATACCCATTTTGTTTTCCTCTTTGCCGAACGAGACGCCCTTCATATCCTTTTCAACGATAAATGCGGAGAGACCGCGCGTGCCTTTAGTTTTATCGGTCGATGCGATAACCGTATAGAGATTTGCAATACCGCCGTTGGTGATGAACTGCTTCGTGCCATTCAAAATGTAAAAATCGCCGTCGCGAACCGCAGTCGTTTGCATATTGGCTGCATCCGAACCGGCCTGGGCTTCGGTCAGACAGAAAGCGGTCAGACACTCGCCGGATGCAACCCGGGGCAGGTATTTTTTCTTCTGCTCTTCACTACCGGATATGAGAATCGGGAACGAGCCCAGTCCGGCGACCGCATACGAGATGGCAACGCCGCCGCAGATCCGCGACAGCTCTTCCACAACCAAGCACATGCCGAACACACCGCCGCCCATACCCTCATATTCGGGTGGCAGAAAAACCCGAAACAGGTCGACCCGGGCAAGTTCTTTCATGACCTCATACGGAAACTCGCCTTTTTCATCCAGCTCCTGCCGGATCGGTTTTATCTTCTCTTCGGCAACCTTGCGTGCGACCTCCTGGATCATTTTCTGCTCATCGGTCAAAAAATATTCCATTGCGCCTCCTTTTAGTTAAATTCGAATCTCCAAACAAATCCCAAACCTTAAACCCGAATAATCCAAACGGCTTGAGATTTGAACCATTAGGATTTGGTGCTTCGGATTTAAAATTTAATGTTGTAGCCGTGCGCATCTGGCCTCAACCGAGCGTTTGCTTTAGGTACTCTACAATTTCCGTTGTCGGAGTGCCGGGACCGAAAAGCTTGCCAATCCCCGACTTATAGAGCTTCTTTTTATCCTCTTCCTGAATTATCCCACCGCCAAAAAGGATGGCTTTCGAACCTTTCTTTTTTAGAATCTTTAAGACCTTGGGAAAAATCGTCATGTGGGCGCCGGAGAGAATACTCAATCCCACCGCATCGACATCCTCCTGAATAGCTGCTTCACTGATCATCTCCGGTGTCTGGTGCAAACCGGTATAGATAACCTCATAGCCGGCATCGCGCAACGCTCGGGCTACCACCTTTGCCCCCCGGTCGTGACCGTCCAAACCCGGCTTGGCAACTAAAATCCTAAACTTCTTTTGAGTTCCTTTCAGTCGTTCTCTACTTCGCAGTTTCATACCGCCTCCATTTCATGAACCTTATGGCAATAACCTTCGGAACTATCAATTACTGGAATGATAGCGCGGGTTTCGAATAAAAAAATATCTGTTTCGTTTCGCCCACCCGACGCTTCGCCGAGGGTAGTATTCACTTTCATTCGTCCTCAAAAAATCGGCGGTTCATGATAGTCACCGAAAACGTCCTTTAAAGTACCACAGATTTCACCTAATGTGGCATAGGCGCGGGTCGCATCCAGAATCGGATACATGATATTGTCTTTTGAGCCGGCTGCTTGCCGGAGCAGATCGAGGTAACGTTTAACTTTCCGGTTATCCCGGCGCTTCTTCAACCGCGCCAGCCGACGTCCCTGTTCTTGTTCAATCTGCGGGTCGATTTTTAGAATCGGAATTTCGATTCGTTCATTACTCAGCGAAAAGTCATTTACCCCAACGATAATTCTTTCTTTCCTCTCAACTGCCTTCTGATACCGGTAGGCACTGTCGGCAATCTCCCGCTGGGGAAATCCCTGCTCAATTGCCTTGACCATTCCGCCTAATGCTTCGATCTTTTTAAAATACTCGTATGCCTCTTCCTCCATTCGATTGGTGAGCGCTTCCAGATAGTATGAGCCTCCTAACGGATCGATGACATTCGCGACTCCGCTTTCATGGGCAAGGAGCTGCTGGGTTCGGAGGGCAATCAACACCGCCTTCTCGGACGGCAACGCCAAAGCCTCATCCATTGAATTGGTGTGCAGACTCTGGGTTCCACCCAGGACGGCGGCTAACGCCTGGCACGTCGTCCGGACGATATTATTCTCCGGCTGCTGGGTTGTTAGCGTGCAGCCCGCGGTCTGGGTATGAAACCGCAAAAGCCAGGATTCCGGTTTTTTCGCATTATACTTTTTTTTCATTTCTCGAGCCCAGATTCTCCGGGCAGCCCGGAATTTCGCAATCTCCTCAAAGAAATCTAAATGGGAATTAAAAAAATGGGAAAGCCGGGGTGCAAAGATGTCGACATCAAGACCGGCTCGGATTCCGGCTTCGACATAGGTGAACCCATCGGCAAGGGTAAATGCCAGTTCCTGGACAGCGGTCGAGCCTGCCTCCCGAATATGGTAGCCGGAAATCGAAATTGTGTTCCATTTTGGAACCTCGTTCGCCCCAAACGCCATTATGTCGGTAATGATGCGCAGCGACGGCTCGGGTGGAAACAGCCAGGATTTCTGGGCGATGTATTCCTTTAAGATGTCATTCTGAATTGTGCCGGTTAACTTCTCCCGGCTCACTCCCTGCTTTTCCCCGACCGCGATATAAAACGCCCATATGACCGCAGCCGGACCATTAATCGTCATCGAGGTCGATACTGTATCCAACGGAATGCCGGCAAATAACGTCTCCATATCCTCTAATGAAGAAATCGCTACCCCGCATTTCCCCACTTCGCCGTGCGACCAGGGGTCATCCGAATCCCGGCCATAGAGTGTGGGAAAGTCAAATGCAACCGACAGACCGGTCTCACCGTGGGCGAGCAAAAACTTGTACCGCTTGTTCGTGTCTTGGGCAGTGCCAAAACCGGAAAACTGGCGCATGGTCCAGAGCCTTCCCCGATACATCGTCGACCGGACACCGCGGGTGTAGGGAAACTCGCCGGGCGAACCCAGATCCCGTTCGTAATCGAAATTCAACACATCCGCCGGCGTATAGATGATATTAACCGGCAGTCCGGATACCGTTTCAAATCTTTTTATCGCTTGAGGTTCGGTCGGGGTGGACCGGATTTTCTTTTTTATCGCTTTCATAACCGCTTGACCTCGTGGATGATCTTTTGAGCAGCACCGAGCGGGGTCTCCTTGCCCGCCAAAACTTTGTGTTCCAAACTGGATAGCAACCGGGCAATTTTCGGATTCTGCAGAACCCGGTGGCGCAGCTCGTCCTCGGCAAACTCCACTATCTCGGACCGAATTCGTTCCTGCCGGTGGCGAACGAACAGATCATTTTTCTTAAGAAAATTCTCGTGACACCGAATCCACTCGTAAAACTCTTCAATACCAACCTCTTCCCGGGCAATCGTCTTGATCGCACCCGGCTGCCAGCCGTCGGTTTTGGGGTGCATCTCCAGCACCGCCTGAATCTCGCCGAGGCTCCGGTCCGCATCCTCTCGGTCGGCTTTATTCAAAACAAAAATGTCGCCGATTTCCATCAGCCCCGCTTTCATTGCCTGAATCGCATCACCCGATTCCGGCACGAGCACGACAATCGTGGTATGGGCGGCTTTGGCGATGTCGAGCTCGGCCTGCCCAACTCCCACCGTCTCAATAATGATGACATCCTTGCCAAATGCATCGAGCAGGTCGCAAACCTGAGAGGTTTTCAACGCCAAGCCGCCTAACGCTCCCCGGCTCGCCATGCTCCGAATAAATACCCCCGAATCCAAAAAAAGATGGGGCATCCGAATCCGGTCGCCTAAGATTGCACCGCCGCTGAACGGTGATGTCGGGTCGACCGCAACAATCGCTACCGTCTTACCGTCCCGCCGAAATCTTCGGGTCAACTGCTCGACCAGAGTGCTCTTGCCTACCCCCGGCGGTCCGGTAATTCCAATCCGGTAGGCATTGCCAACTCTGGGATAGACCTGTCTCATGATCGGCAATGCCGCACGGGTTCCATCTTCGACAATCGAAATGAGCCGGGCACAGGCAACCGGGTCACCGTTAAAAAACCACCGTATCAATCCATTGGTCTTAGCGCACTTCCTGCTTCCTGCGTCCTGCGTTCGGCGTTTCGTCATCTTAGTAGTCAATTCCTTCCCGCATCTCAATCCCTTTTTGAAAAGGATGTTTTATCTCTTTGACCTCACTCACCAGGTCAGCCAACTCGATAATCGCTGGATGGGCGAACCGGCCGGTCAAAACCAATTCTACTTTTTTCGGGCAGGTTTTAATTAAATCCATCACTGCTTCCAATTTCAGCAACTGATAATCGAGAGCGACATTTATCTCATCGAGGATCACCATGTCGTAGCTACTCTCGGTTAAAGATTTTTTTGCCAAGCTCAAGCCCGCCTCGGCTAACCGGCGGTCCTCGGCAGTCGGATTGCCTTTTTTTACAAACGTCGGAAGCCCGGATTGGATAATTTTAAAATTATCAATAGCTTGTGTGGCCAGTAACTCACCGTATTTCGGGTCACCCTTCATGAATTGAATCATCAAAACTCTCCAGCCATGCCCCACTGCCCTCAGCGCTTGGCCGAGGGCTGCGGTCGTCTTGCCTTTACCGTTACCGGTATAGACTTGAACCATAAATCCATGATAGTGAAGGGCTTCGGCTTGTCAATACAGGAGGAACCTTAACGTATAAAAATTGAGTAGCGACCTTCAGGTTGTTTGCTACAAACAAGAAAAGCTGAGTGTGGTGAATATTGACAGTTAGTTTAATGATTTTATCCTGAAGTATGTTTCGAATAAAAAATGCTAAGATTCATACTCTTGACGACGAAGGGCATATTTATTCCGCAATGGTGGTGGAAAATGGCAGCGTAGTGGAAATTGGCAACTTTGATATTCAGGGGGCTCGTGATTTAGAAGGTCAATTCATCATCCCCGGCTTTGTCGACTCCCATGTCCATATTTTGGAGACCGGTCTGCAGAAGATATTTTTGAACCTGGAAGATAGTTTGAGCTTGGAAGAAGTCTTCGATAGACTTTCAGCAACCAATTCGGGGACCGGTTTTGTGATGGGGTTCAATTTGGATCCGGAAATAATCAGCGAGCAGCGGTTGCCGACGCGGGCTGAATTAGACCGGGTCGTGAAGGACCTCCCGGTGATACTCAAACGCACGGATGGCCACTCGGCTTCACTCAACACCCGCGGGATTCAGGTTACATTCGGCGATAACCTGGTCGAAGGGATCGAGCTTGACGACTATAAGGAACCTACCGGTCTGGTTTTGGGCCCGGCCAATGAGCGTGCGGTAGAAACATTCGATCGGCTCGTGCCGGACGAAACGAAAATCGAGGCATTTTTCAAGACCTGCGAAAGCGCACTTTCCAAAGGCGTCACCACAATGGTCGCAATGGTCGGTTCCAATAAATCCGATGACAATACCTGCGAGTTATTGGTAAGCGTCCTCGACCGGCTTCCGTGCCGGGTGATTCCATTTTATCAAACCAAGAACATCGACCGTGTTTTACGATTAGGGTTACAAAGAATCGGCGGTTGTATTTTAGTTGACGGCTCGTTCGGTTCCCACACTGCGGCTTTGAATGAAGATTATGCGGATGAACATGGTAACAAAGGGATTTTATATTTCACCGACCAGGAGCTTTTAGACTTTCTAAAAAAAGCTGACCGGTCTGGCCTCCAGACCGCCCTCCACGCAATCGGCGACCGGGCAATCGGTCAAATTGTAGATTGCTATGGCAGTTTCTTGAATGGAAATCCTTTGCGCCACCGGATTGAGCACGGTGAGCTCTTAACTGATACTTTGATCGAGCGGATTAAAAATTTAGGTTTACTCGTATCGATTCAGCCTGCGTTTGAGCACTACTGGGGTGGCAAAGGATACCTCTACGAAAAGCGGCTGGGTGAGCGTTCGAAATTGACCAACCCATTCCGAAAACTGATTGACGCTGGGATCACGCTCTGCGGTGGCTCGGATTCACCCATCACCCCGATCGATCCTCTTTTAGGCATCTCATCCGCGCTCAATCACCCCAATCCCGATTTTCGTATTGACCTTCAAACCGGTTACGAACTGTTCACTAAAAACGGCGCTTATGCACTTTTCAAAGAAAACGAAATCGGCACGCTCAAAACCGGCTCTTCCGCCGATTTTTTGGTAGTTTCTTCGGACCCGCTAAAAAGCATCGATTTTAAAATTGTTGAAGTCTATCTACAGGGCCATCGGAGATCCTCAAACCAGCCGGTTATCCTTTAGTTAGACTTTACGGTTTAATAAAAAGTAGTGTGTGCCGCTTTAGTTCGGTCACCCCGTCTAAAAATTTTTGAAGTATTACCCTCGTCTCTTCTTTCGCCACTTCCCAGCCCAGAGGGTTATCCTCCCGGTTGTCGGGATTTCCTTTAAAAGTACCGTGATTCTTTTCATGTGCTCCCCGGTCCTGGCCGACATGCAGCGCATTCGCCAGCTCCGCCAACCCCTCTTCGGTTTCACTGCCATTGGCAAGTTGAATTGCCTTTCCCAGATAACCATCCAGTCGCTTCCGGTTTTCTTCGACCGTTCCTTCCCAATGGTTCGGTTTTTCCGAAGGCAACCGGAAAATCTTCAGCCACCAGCCTGCTAAGTCGATCAGCCCAAAAAAAGTGAAGTCCAAATTTCTGCTCCGTCCGCACAGAATGTTCTTTGCTTTCGGACTGAAAGAATCTTTGAACGGCGCTTCCTTCAGGATTTCGTTCGTAATATTCCAGTGTCCCTGAGCTGCACCCGTTTTCCCCTCGCCTCCGCGCAGCCACGCGTAACCCGGCTTAACCCACAAACACAGCACACCGATTAAAACTGTTCGCCGGTATACCCGTCCGAGCGAAAACCTCATACCTCAAATATTCCCGGTTGTAAGATAGGCAGCTATCGTTTCGTAGGCGGACGGTTTCAGGTTGTTGGCGGCATCAAACAGGTCTTTCCGCTTACCCGCCCTCAGCAGTGTTTCAATTGCCCTGCCGGTTGCAAGCTTACCGAAGCTCCACCACCGAAGAGCCGAACCAGACTGCACGACCAATGCGTCCCGCACGGTTCTAACAACCCGGGGACCGGTGCTGGACTTCGATTCGATTTCAATCTCGTAAAGACGAATATCCTGTTTAGAAAAATGATAGACAACCGAATCAATCGCCAGCTCGGCAAGCACGCTTCCTTTTGTAGCACCTTTGCGAACGATATTCTTGAGGACTCGGTGATTCTCACGATTTTGAATGAGTTTAAAGCCTAACCTCTTTAATGCCTCTAAAGGACGAGCATAATCCACTTTGCGGGGCGACCGCAATTTCACTCCTCGGTCCTTAAGTTCATTGACAATCCTAGTCAAACCCATTCGCGACCACCGGACCTCGACCTCCAACCGCTCGACCCCTCCCTCTGCCGTCAGTTGTGCGCTGCTTTTAAGGGTGAGCCATGCCGTTTTGCTTACTTCTCTCAGCCGGAAGGCCAATCTTTTCTTATACAAAGAACAAGCAGGGGTATCGAAATAGCGGTCGTGAATCTCTTGAGGATGCTCGGACAGAAGAAGGTATTTTCCAATTACTGTCAGCTCAGCAAGTTGTCGTGCCACAACTTGAGGCCGCTCAGAACAGATAAGGAAAACAGTTTCAATTTCGCGGGAATAGGATTTCATCCTGGTGATTAAAAAAACCAAGAAAGAGATTTTTGCTGCACAGTTCTTGCACGCCATGACAACAAAGAGTTCTTAAGCAAACTCAAGACCTTGTATGGGTTGTACAGGACACGACAGTATTCCCGCTTCGAACCATATCGCTATCATACAAAAACACCATCGCCTGTCAAGAAATCCAGGCGATGGTAAAGTCATGGACGTGCTTGACATTTCGGGCAATTGTATTTAAATAGTAACCATCATGAAGAACCGCGGAGTAAAGCGAATTGAGACCTGTGCTTCGGGCCGCAGGTTAGCTGAGGATTTTTCCGACCTCTCAAATCGGATCCTCCGCTATGCAAACCGTGGGGTCTCGAAGATTGAATTTGTCCAGGCAATCGCAAAAATGCTTATTGACTTCTCCGGGTGCGATGCGGTGGAGTTCCGGATTGGCGACGGCAATCGGTGTTACCGGGGAGAACTGAAACACCGTCCCGAGGAGTCTTTCCGTTTTGAAATGATACCCTGGGCGCAAACCGATAACGGCAAAACTATTCCCTGCTGTCCGGGCGATTCCGCTTTCGAACAACTTTGCCAGGATATTAGCCGTGGTCACTTTGATCCCTCTTTACCTTTTTTTACCCGAGCTGGAAGTTACTGGACCGGCGACACCGAAATTCCTTTCTCCCTGAGCCGTAAAGGTGACAACCAGACCCATCTGCGCATTGGCGGGGATTACCCCTCCCTTGCCTTGATTCCATTTACAATCGATAATGAAAACATCGGCCTGCTCCAATTGAAGAGTGAGCGCCTCACCTTTTTCACAAAAGATGAAATAGAGTTCTACGAAGGGGTTGCCCAGACTATCGGGGTAGCGGTAGCTGACTGGCGTGCACAGGTGGCGTTGCGGGAACGGATTAAGGAGCTCACCTGTCTATACGGTATTGCCAAAATTGTTGAACAACCCGGCATATCACTGGAAGCAAGCCTCAAGAACATTGTCGAGCTTCTTCCCCCTGCCTGGTTATACCCTGATAATGCTGCGGCCCGGATTACTTTGGATGAACATTCTTGTTCGACACCGAACTTTCGAGAGAGTGGACAAAAAATATCCGACGATATCGTTGTAAAAGGAGAAAGACGCGGAATGATCGAGGTAGTCTATACCGAAGAGAAGTCGGAACTGGATGAAGGACCGTTCCTCTTTGAGGAACGAAGTCTCATTGATGCGGTGGCTCGAGAGGTATCCCTCCTGATCGAACGGAGAGAAGCCGAGCAGGATAGAATACGGCTGCAAGACCAACTCCGCCATGCTGACCGGTTAGCAACGATCGGGCAACTCGCAGCCGGCGTAGCCCACGAATTAAATGAACCCTTAGGAAACATTTTAGGATTCGCACAATTAGCGAAAAAATGTCCTGGCCTAGCCAAACCCGCCGAACAGGACATTGATAAAATAGTTGATGCTTCATTGCACGCACGGGAAGTGATCCGTCGACTTATGCTCTTTACCCGGCAAAAACCACCCCAGAAAAATCAGGTTAATTTAAATAACCTCGTTGAAGAGGGGCTCTATTTCTTAAGTTCTCGCTGTGCCAAGGCAGGCATTGAGCTCGTGCGCGAGCTTTCGCCCGACCTGCCCGAGATAGCTGCCGACTCCGGACAATTACACCAGGTGCTGGTCAATCTCGTCGTCAACGCAATTCAGGCTATGCCTGAAGGTGGCACGCTTACCATTCAGACCCGCACCAGCGATGGGATAGTCTCGCTGATTGTTAAAGATACCGGTATTGGTATGAGCGAAGAAACAATGAAGCAAATTTTCAGTCCGTTCTTTACAACCAGACCGGTTGGTGAAGGAACCGGACTTGGCTTGCCCGTCGTTCAGGATATCGTTACTTCGCATGGAGGATCGATCCGATTTGAGAGCAACGCCGGTCGCGGGTCACGATTTGAAGTTATGCTGCCTATGAGCGGACTGGTTGAGGTCGAGGTGAATGCCTATAATTAAAACTTCCGTCAATAAAGAATCAATTCTGGTAGTCGATGACGCCCCTGCTACCCTCGAAGTCCTCCAGCGAAACCTGAGCGCGCAAGGCTACCAAGTTTTCACCGCTCCCGGCGTTACCGAGGCACTAAAGATTCTTGATGAGATACCGGTTGACTTGGTTATTACCGACCTCAAAATGCCCGGCGCCAGCGGCCTCGATCTTGTTCGGCATATCCGGGAAAACCTTAAGGATACAGAAGTGATGATGATTACCGGTTATGCTACCATCGAAGGTGCAGTCAAGGCGGTCAAGATCGGAGCAGAGGAGTATCTGGCTAAACCTTTTACCGATGATGAACTTTTTTCTGCGGTTCGTCGTTCACTCGACAAACTCCATCTGCACCGGTTAGCAAAGGACCGGATCCACCAAATTCCGTCCACACCGCATGGCCTGATCGGAGAATCCGAAGCGATGGGTAAAATCTTCACTGCCATAACCAAAGCGGCCTCGACCTCGGCTACCGTCCTCATTACCGGTGAGAGTGGCAGCGGTAAAGAGCTGGTTGCCCGGGGCATTCACTACAGCAGTCAACGGGGTTCTGCACCCTTTGTGCCTGTAAACTGCGGAGGAATTCCTGAGGGTTTGCTCGAGTCGGAACTCTTCGGGTACCTCAAAGGAGCTTTTACCGGTGCCGCTGAATCCCGACCTGGTTTCTTCCAAACCGCAGATGGGGGATCGATCTTTCTTGATGAAGTCAGTGAAACCTCGCTCTCGATGCAGGTAAAACTGCTCCGGATACTCCAAGATAAAGAAGTCTTTATGCTCGGCTCTCGCCGTCCGCAAAAAGTCGATGTCCGAATTCTCGCCGCAACCAATAAGGATTTACTCAGTTTAGTAAAAAACGAGGTTTTCCGGGAAGACCTCTTTTATCGTCTCAACGTCCTCACGATCGATATCCCCCCTTTGCGCCAGCGTGAGGATGATATCCTACTGCTGACTCTACACTTTGCAACCAAATTTGCCAAAGAATGGGGCAAGCTCGTTCCCCGATTTTCCGACCAGGCTTTACAGGTTTTAAAAAACTACTATTGGCCCGGCAATGTTCGCGAATTAGAAAATGTAATCCAACGGCTGGTAGTTATGACCGAAGGTGACATCATCGACGTAACCGACCTCCCTTCGTTTATGCGTTTTTCGGCACTACGGGAAGCTGGACTGAATCGCACTCTGGCCGAAGTGGAAACAGAGTATATCCTCAATGTCCTTGCAAGTGTAACCGGCAACAAAACTCGGGCGGCCGAAATACTCGGGCTTGACCGTAAAACTTTGCGTGAAAAGTTGAAAAGAATCCCAGGCACTTCAGCGGACTGAGCATTTTTTAACCGGGGAAATTTTCTCCAGTGGTTCAAATCTCCCCGGCGAGTTTTTTACAGTTGACAATTTGATTTTAGAAGGAAAATAGTAACCACCCGATTTTATCCGTCTAACCTATTGATTACATTGAACTTAGCCTCCCAGCAATAAACTTATGAATAAAAATCTTTATGTGGTCACCAAAATATTAATTGGCATCATAGTTGCTTAGTATAGTTATAGAAACAGGAGGCCAATATGGCAAATGCAACAACGGTTACGCCGAAACCGAAACGGCGAAAAAAGTTAACTTTACCGAGCATCGACCAGGCAGCAAAAACAACCGAGCGGGTAGATCACGTTTCCAAATATCGGGAATGGAAATTCTTGTATTACAAAAAAAATGGCAAAAATGGTTCGTTGCCTTCAGAGTCTCAAATCAAATACAACGCTAATGGTGATGTCCTCGTCAACTATCAAGGATTGTGCAAAACCTGTAAAATCAGCACAATCTGTCCTTTGGCGATGACCGAGGGCGGAATCTGGCGTTGCGAGGATTACCGATAGGAGGAAATAATGATAACTGTCCCCGAAAAAACCATTAAAAAAATAACAAAGAAACAGAGTTTTTATGACAATGTTACCCGGCAGTTCAATAAAGCTGCGAATCTGATGAAACTCGAATCGAATATCCGTAAGATTCTCGCCACGACGATGAACGAAATCGTCGTCCATTTCCCGGCAAAAATGGACGACGGCCGGGTAGATGTCTTCACCGGCTACCGGATCCAACACAATAATTCTTTAGGGCCCTTCAAAGGTGGACTCCGTTATCATCCGGCGGTAGACATCGAAGAGGTTCGTGCCCTTGCCACCCTCATGACCTGGAAAGCAGCTATCATCGGTATTCCCTTTGGTGGTGCGAAAGGGGGAATCCAATTCGACCCTTCCCACTATTCACTAACTGAACTTGAGCGCATCACCCGCCGGTTCACTTTTGCCCTTGGCAACAACATTGGACCGGAATACGACATCCCGGCACCCGACGTCAACACCAACTCTCAGATTATGGCTTGGATTGTAGACACCTACCAATCAATGGTGTCTCCCCACGACCGACAGCGCAGCATCCCGGTCGTGACCGGCAAGCCGATCGAATCCGGTGGCAGCATAGGTCGGGACAAAGCAACCGGTCAGGGAATAGTATTCTTAATCGAAAAGTGGGCGAAAGAAAACAAATTTGACCTTGATGGATCAACCTATATCGTCCAGGGATTTGGGAACGTCGGTTCCTGGGCGGCACGGCTGCTCAAATCCCATGGTTCAAAACTGATCGCGGTCGAGGATGTCAGCGGAGCGATGTATAACTCCGATGGCATTGACCCGGACGACCTCACTAATTACGTCAGGAACCACCGGGGCCTGATTAAAGGTTATCCAAAAGCAAGACCGATCGACCATGAAACCTTCTTAAGTAGCGAAACCGACATCTTCATCCCAGCGGCAATGGAAAATCAGATCAACGCCGAAACCGCACCACTATTACAAGTCAAGCTGGTTGCCGAAGGTGCCAACGGTCCAACCGACCCGGAAGGCGATATGATTCTTCAGAGTAAAGGTATTGATGTCATTCCGGATATACTCTGCAATTCGGGCGGCGTGGTCGTTAGTTACTTTGAGTGGCTCCAGAACAAGCAGAGTGAATCCTGGGAACTTGAAGAGGTTGACTGCAAACTGCACAAAAAACTCGTAAACGCCTACGCCCGGGTGCGCGATACGGCGCAGGAGTTCAATACTGATTGGCGTACCGCGGCTTACATTGTCGCACTGTCCCGACTTGAAACCGTTTACCGCGAACGAGGAATCTTTCCGTGAGTGATTAAATCTGAGAAGCACATAGTAAAATAACGGAAGGAGCGCGGGCTGATTTCAGCCTGCGCCCTCCTGAACATTCTTTAGTTTCGGGTCAGCTTACCTTTAACAACTTACGGAAACAGCCCCCGGTAGCGATAAACCTCGGCGACTCGCTCTAAAGCGACGATATATGCCGCAGTGCGGAGCGAGACCCTCCATTCTGCGGCTTTCTGCCAGACCGCTTTGAATGCGGGAACGAGTTTCCGCTCCAATTCCTGGTTCACCCGCTCTTCTTCCCAGTAGAGCCCGGAGAGCGCCTGCACCCATTCGAAGTGGCTGACGATCACTCCGCCGGAATTGGCTACAATATCCGGAACGATCTGAACGTTTTTCTTTTCCAGAATTTCATCCGCCTCGGGAGTCGTCGGACCGTTGGCACCTTCGACGATCACCTTCGCCTGTATCCGATCCGCATTGCCAGCGTTAATCTGGTTTTCGAGTGCTGCCGGGATGAGTATATCAACCGCTTGATAGAGAATTTGATCGCGGTCGATATGATCGCCAACACAGGGAACCAGGCTCAAGCTCTGATTCTTCTCCATGCAGTCCATGAGCGCAGGGATATCAAACCCCTCGGGGTTGACGATCCCGGTGGTCGCATCGGAAATCGCAACGACCTTTGCGCCCAACTCGGAAAGAAAGAACGCGGCGTGGCTGCCGACATTACCGAATCCCTGAATCGCTACCGTCGTACCAGGTAATGAACGACCCAGGACTTTATAGAGCTCGCGGGTTGTAATCGAAACGCCCCGGCCGGTGGCTTCTTTCCGACCTTTGGAACCGCCCAGCGCTTCCGGTTTGCCGGTGACGATTGCGGGTTCGGTATGGCCGGCGAACATGCTGTAGGTATCCATCATCCATGCCATCGTCTTCGAAGTCGTGAAAACATCCGGCGCCGGAATATCGATATGCGGGCCTAAGACCGGAATGATCTCAACCGTGTAGCGGCGGGTGATGTGCTCGAGTTCCCTTTCCGAAAGCGCCAGCGGGTCGCAGATCACACCACCTTTTGCTCCGCCGTAGGGCAGATCGACCACCGCGCACTTCCAGTTCATGAGCGCGGCTAAAGCGATAATCTCATCCTCGTTGACATCGGGATGATAGCGGACACCGCCTTTGGTCGGGCCGCGGGCATCGCTGTACTGACAGCGGAAGCCGGTGAAGCAGACAATCCGGCCATCGTCCATCTGAACGGGAAAGGTAACCTTCAGTATCCGTTTCGGACAGCTCATCATCGCCAAAAGATTTCGGGACAAGCCGATGACCGAAGCCGCTTTGCCGAGCTGGTTTTGCACCATCCGGCGATACGAGAAAGCTTCGGTTTTGATGTCGCTATGCTCCATCTATCCTTCGGATTTCGGATCGGAATTAACCATTAAGGATCTTCTCCGCTTCTTTTTTGTCGGCATCCATCACATACGGGATACCGGAGATCTCAGCCGATTCTTTCGTTAACGCGGCGATGTCATCCCGGGTGATAGTCTCAAGGGTGAACTTCCGGTTGCCGCACATCAACTGGCGTAAACCCTGGGCCAGTCGCTCAAAATAAGTGTAGACACCGATGCCACCGGTCGGCAGCTCGTCGAAGTCTTTGCCCAACTCATGACGCAGCTCGGGTGCGGTCACAAAAATATCGTCTACTTTATTGCCGAAGCGTTCGACATAGACCGGGACCTGCTCTTCCTTAATGCGCTTGCCGATGGTCTTGCCGACCATTGCCGCAGCTAAGGGGCTCCGCGCCATGCCGATTAACTTGAAATAGGGAGCGCCTAACGCCAGTCCTTTGAAGAGCTGGTCTTCGAACGTAAATCCACCGGCAATCGCGATGTCGGGAATGTACGCTCCTTTTTTAGCCAGCTTTTCACAATACTGGTAGAGGAGGCAGTGCAGCTCGACTGAAGGAACGCCCCATTCGTTCATCATCCGCCAGGGGGACATACCGGTTCCACCGCCCGCACCGTCAACCGTTAACAGGTCAATCTTGGCCATGGACGAGTATTTCACCGCCCGCGCCAGATCCGCCGGACGATAGGCACCGGTTTTCAAAAATACATATTTAGCTCCTGCTTTGCGCAGCTCCGCCACCCGCTTCATAAAACCTTCTTCCGAAACCATACCGAGTCGGGAGTGGCGCTCGAATTCTTTAAAACTGCCGTGTTCGAAGGCTTTGATTACCTCTGGGTCGGTAGGGTCGGGTAGGACCACATACCCGCGCGACTTGAGCAGCTGTGCCTTTTTCAGGTCGTTGATTTTGACCTCGCCGCCGATGTCTTTCGCACCCTGGCCCCATTTCAATTCCACTACCTGGACGCCCAATTTTTCAAGGGCATACTCCTGGCTGCCAATATTGGTATCCTCGACATTTGCCTGGACGACGATCGCACCATAGCCTTTGCGCTGCCAGCGCTGGTAGAATTTTACCCGATTCTCCATGTCCGGTGAACGGGCGACCCGACCATTCTTAAACTCGGATTGGGGGTCCATCGCACAGACATTCTCGCCGATGGTCATAATGCAGCCGGAGATTGCGGTACCGGAAGCGAGACCTTCCCAGTTGTTCTTGGCGATATTGGTTGAGCCCAAACCGGGAACGACAAACGGCAGTCTCAGCTTGATACCTTTATCCCCGCCGATTGAACGCTCGAGGTTGACATTGGGGAATATTGCCTTATCTGAATTCGCCTCGATGCCGTGGGCGCCGACCGCGGTTCCCATAATCGTAAAATGGGACAGGTCAATCGGATACTCTTTTTCCGAAGCGGTGGTAATGATACCGAACGGCTGGGGATAGATGACCTCGGGTCCGCGGTAAGCCGATTTTCCAATTTCACACATTCCGATACAGCCATCAATGCAAGTCACGCACATACCCGAAATCGGAGTAATCGAATCGGCGGTTCGATTTTTAGTAAGAGTTGCAGCACTCCTATTTAATTTAGTGAAGGACATTACTCACCTCCTTTATGTGTTTTTTTCTTCTCATCAACGACGGGTTTTAAACATGCAACGCATTGATTCATGTATCACATCGGATCATCATACTCTTCCAAAC
>CAYHGV010000012.1:0-40737 GCA_964356135.1 uncultured bacterium | reverse complement strand
CGACGCAAAACAAGTTCTCGGTCCAAACAAGATAATCGGGATTTCGGTTGCTACGGTCAGAGAGGCACACCGGGCACAAAAATACGGTGCCGACTACCTTGCGGTCGGCGCAATCTTCAAAACCGCCACCAAACCCGATGCCTCTGCGGTCGGCTTGCACTCTCTAAAAAGAATAAAAAAAACCTCCCGGCTGCCGGTCGTTGCGATCGGCGGCATCAACGCCCGAAATGTGGCAAAAGTGCTTGACGCCGGCGCCGACGGCGTTGCCGTCATCAGCGCCCTATTGAATGGAAGAAATATTAAAATTAGAACTCGCCGACTGAAAGCAACAATTGTAAAAACCCGTAAGCGGTGTTGGAACGAAATGACCGGTGCTTAAAAAATATACTTTCCGGTCGTTGGTTGTACTCCTGATCGGAGGGGGTGTATCTTCAACCTTTGCCCAGACCGAGTGGCAGAAGTATCAAAACAATCCGGTAATCGTAAAAGACACCACCCAAGCTGGAACCTGGGAATGGGCGGCGATCGGCCAGCCTTCCTGCCTTTATGAAAACGATACATTTAAAATGTGGTTTGCGGCGGTAGGAGTGTCGGCGATCGGCGATACGGTTCTGCGCGGCAGGATTAATTATGCCTACTCTATCGATGGCATTCACTGGACAAAACACGGTTCTCCATCGCCGGTTCTCGACATCGGAAAGCCGGGCGAATGGGATGCACGCTGGGTCGATACGCCGGCGGTTGTTAGGGACTCGACCGGGTACAAGCTCTATTATTATGGCGATACTTTATTTCAACCTCATTCTGCTATCGGTCTCGCAACTTCTCCTGATGGAATCGACTGGCAGCGATACGAAAACAATCCCATTCTTGGAAAAGGAGACAGCCTGCTCGACTGGGACGGTTACTGGATTGAATCACCGGCCGTGCTCTATGATGCCGAAGCCGATACCTACCGGATGTGGTTCACCGGCGTCGGTTATGGAACCGGTTTCCCATCTGACCTGTGTGCGAGAATCGGTTATGCCTTCTCTCCGGACGGTAAAACCTGGACCAAGGATAGTATCAATAACCCGGTTTTTGATACGGGCGAGCCCGGCGCCTGGGATGATGCCTGGGTAGCGACACCCGCGGTCAGGAAAAGAGGTGCGGTCTACGAAATGTGGTATTGTGGAATATCAAGAGCGGACTGGGCAAGAGACAACAAAATCGACACGATCAGAATCGGGTATGCCACTTCTGTCGACGCAATACATTGGCTGAGGTATGAAAATAATCCGGTTCTTTCCTACTATGACCCCCCGGCTGACAGCGGCGGTCCCTGGGCACCGGATGTCGTTTTCGACGGTTCACAGTATACGATGTTCTATGAAGCCGCAGCTCCTTCACCACCGGGTGGAAATTGGATATGCATGGCACGCGGACCGCTCGCGGGCGTAAATGAAACAAAAAACCTTCAAGCAACCAACCGGATGCAAATCTCGCCCAATCCGTTCAGTCAGGAAGCCAGAATTACCGTTCTACTGCCCGACCCAACGTTCCCCTTCCTAAAAATTTATGACCCCACCGGCAGGGTTGTTAAATCGTTCCCTTTAAGCATTGCGGCTCGTGCGGCTTGCGACAAGCCGACCGAGCCGAACCAATCACCAAGTATCCATATGAAGTGGGATGGAAGGGATGATACGGGCAGCAGGTTACCGGCCGGAGTATACTTCTGTCAATTAACCGCCAAAGAAAAAACCATTACCAGAAAAATAATCATCATTGGCAAATAGAAATTTTTTTAAACTCGGCTTTGTTTGTGCCTTTTTTTTACTCTGCGCACCGCCTAAGAAAATTATCGTTCCATCTCGGCCGGACGATTTCAGCCAGG
This sequence comes from uncultured bacterium, assembly GCA_964356135.1. GTDB lineage: Bacteria > Hydrothermota > Tepidihabitantia > CAYHGV01 > CAYHGV01 > CAYHGV01. Next base: position 38,864 of record CAYHGV010000012.1, on the reverse strand, counting down.
CAGAAGAACTCGTAAACAAAAATCCCCTCGCCTCCTTGGAATTTTACCGCTCCGCCCTTACCCATGGACCGGACAGCCTGGTACGCACAAAAATTATCAAGCGTATTTACGACATCTATTTCGACCAGCGCGAATACCGATTAGCCTATGCACTGAGCGATAGCCTGCCCTCGGAATCGTTGAAGGCACAGCCGGTCGTTCTCGTGTCGCTAAAGAAATACGATGAAATTCTAACTACCAATAGTATGCCGCCATTGACGAAAGCATATGCCGCTGAACAATTGGGGAAATTAGAAGAAGCCTTAGTTTACTTCGAGCAGGCACAACCGGTGGTTTTCGATTTTGCACAACTGAAAAAAGCAGAGCTTCTCTATAAACTCGGTCGTTACGATTCGAGTAAAGCAATCCTTCTCACGATTAGCAATAATCCTGATGCTATCAAGCTCCAGGTGATGATCGCCTTCGCCGAAAGCAGCTGGGTTGAAGCGAAAAACTATATTGGCCGTCTCCCCTATTCGGATGAAAAATTGGGATATCTTGCGTCCGTGCAGGGAAAAACAGGAAATGATTGCCGGAGCTATTATTGGGAACTGATCGAAAAATTCCCTCAAAGCCCTTTAGCAAAAGAGGCGGCGAATAAGGTTACCCCCCGGAAGCCCTCTCAATATTATTACCTGGGCAAGCTTTTAGCAGACTCCGACCGAAAAACCGCCGAATCCTATCTCAAGAAATGCCTTAACGGCGTTTACAAGGAAGATGCCGCTCGTCTCTTAGCCCGACTGTATCTCAACCAGGGAAAACTAAAACCGGCTGAGGCAGTTTTGAAAACATCACACACTTCCGAAAATAGATACCTTTTAGCCAGAGTTTTTAATCGCCAGGGATTAAAAGAAGAGGCGATTACCGCTTATCTAGATATCGTCCACCGTTTTTCCAAATCAACAATTGCGCACGATGCACTACTCCAGGCCGGACTGCTCTTAGAAGAATCGGGCCGGTCTGATTCTGCCTGCATGCTCTACGCCCGAAGCGGTAATGACGAACTCGTCAGCCGTGCCGGCGCTCTATTGCTGGCAATGAATAAACCGGCAGAGGCATTGGCGGTTTTAGCCAATACCACAACTGCCGAATCGTACTACTTTCGGGCAAAAGCCTGCGCAGAGTTCGGATTAACGGCAGAAGCCGATTCCTTATACCGGCAGCTCATTAAAAAATTTCCCTTGAATTACTGGACGGTGAAAACGGTCGAGCGTCCGGAATATGAAAATCTATCGCCGGTGACCGATTCCGAAATCGAACCCTGGCTTGCTCTTTGGTCGGATACGACCTACGCCCTGACCCAGTTAGATTCCCTCTATTTCAAACAGGCGCTGGTTTATCTCGAAGCAGGTTTAAGTGATCTGGCGGTTACTAAACTAAAAGCGATCGAAAATAACAACCCCTTGTTTCTCTACAGGTTAGCCAGGCTCTGCGCCGCCTTCGGTCTCGACAACCGTTCAATCTATTATACCAATAAAATCTTGCGAACTGCACCGAAAAACGGTACACCAAAAGCACTGATAAAACTCCTCTTTCCCCTCCGCTACGGCTTGACGATCCAGGCAAACACCGGCGAACTGCCTTTTGTCCTTTCGGTCATCCGCCAGGAGAGCTGGTTCAACCCCGAAGCCGTATCCAGCGCCGAGGCTCATGGTCTGATGCAAATTATCCCAAGCACCGGCAGGGTAATCGCTCAAACCCTGGACATTCCCGATTTCAAAGTCGTAGACCTTGATAATCCCGGGTTGAATATAAAATTTGGCATGCGGTATCTCCAGGATATGGAGAAGCAATTCGGTTCAAAATCATTAGCCCTCGCCGCCTACAACGGCGGTCCCGGCAATCTTGGGCGCTGGCTGAAACTGAAACCGGCGATCGGCGAAGACGAATTCATCGAACTCATCCCCTTTAACGAAACCCGCACCTATGTCAAATCCTGCCTTCTGGGGTATTATGTCTACCAGAAAAACCTTAATCTTCCAACCCATTAATTTTCTTGTGACGTGAATCCCCTATTGGCGAAATCGGAAATGAGAGGAAAAATCGGTTGACAGACTTAAATTTTTTTTATACCTTTCCCCGTATGGTTGCCACGATAGAAAGACCTGATCGCCAAACCATGACCGAACATCAAACATCGCAACCTTCGGCTGGTTCTCCTGAACCGATCGTCGTTGGCCGAAATCTTACCAAATGCTTTGGCTCGCTAACCGCCGTCGACGCCATCGCATTTGATATCATGCCCGGAGAAGTGGTCGGTTTCCTCGGCCCGAACGGTGCGGGCAAGACGACAACCATCCGGATGCTCAACTGCACATCGCCGTTGACCGCAGGGCTGCTGACCGTATTTGGCCTGGATGTCAGAACCGCACCCCGGGCGATCAAAGCCCAGATCGGCGTCGTCCCCCAGGAGAACAACTATGACTCGGATCTAAGGGTCATGGAAAACCTCTTGACCTACGCTCGCTACTTTCGGCTCAATCGTCATGTCGCCGCCCAGCGCGCGCAGGAGTTGCTCGAATTCGTCCAGCTGACCGACAAGGCAGATCAGAAGGTTGAAGCACTTTCGGGCGGTATGAAACGGCGGCTGATCCTCGCCCGGAGTCTGATCAACAACCCCCGCCTGCTGATCGCCGACGAACCGACGACCGGCCTTGACCCCCAAGCCCGGCGGTTAATCTGGCAGCGTATCCGGGAGCTGCGTCACAGCGGGGTGACGATCATTATCACTACCCACTACATGGACGAAGCCGAACAGATCTGCGACCGGCTGTTCGTTATGAACGAAGCCCGCATCATTGCTCAAGGGTCGCCTCAAGCCCTGGTTGCGGAACATGCCGGCAAGGAAGTCCTGGAGATTATACCGGAAGACCCGAACTCTCCCGAACTTGGCTCGGCGCTCAACAGTTGCCCCTACTTCCAGCAACTGGGCGATAAGTTCGAAATCTTCACTAACGACTGCCCGGACACTTTGCAAATGATTCGCTCCCGGCTTCGACTTGCCTCTTACGGTGTGCGCCGGGCAACACTCGAAGATGTTTTTATCCGGCTCACCGGCAGAGAACTGCGTGATTGATGGTTCAATTTCTTCCTCGATTGAGTAACCGCCTCTGGTCGGTCTGGCGCCGTGATTTCGATGTCTTCCTTCGTCTTTTCATGGTCAATTTCCTTTTGCCGATGGTCGAACCGGTCCTCTACCTCGTCGCCCTTGGATTCGGCCTTGGACTATTCATCAAACAGATCAACGGTATCCCCTACTCCCGGTTTATTGCCCCGGGACTGGTTTCGGTGGCGATAATGTACGCCTCGTTTTTCGAATGCACCTACGCTTCATTCGTCCGGATGTACTACCAGCGAACCTTCGATGCGATCGTCGCTACCCCGATAAATGTTGACGAAGTCGTCGCCGCCGAGATCTTCTGGGGTGCAACCCGCGCCGCCATTAATGCGTGCCTGGTATTCATCGTCGTTCTGTTTTTCGGACTTGCCTCGCCTTTACTGTTGCCGGTCGTGGCAGTGGTCGGTTTTGGCAGCGGCTTGCTCTTTGGTTCACTCGGCATGATCGCTACCGCCCTTGTGCCTTCGATCGATTCTTTTAATTACCCGATCTTTTTGTTCATCACCCCGATGTTCCTCTTCAGCGGCACGTTTTTTCCACTGACAGTTTTACCCAAAGTCGTCCAGGCGATAAGCTGGGCACTCCTCCCGCTGACCCATGTCGTCCAGATCAACCGGGCACTCTTAACCGGCCACTTCAGTCTATCACTCGTCTGGAATTTCCTCTGGATGGTGGTTGTCGGCACCTTTACTTTTCTCCTCGCCATTCGGCTGATGAAACGGCGGTTGGTTAAATAGCGATGCCGGTTTTTATCGCCCCAAGTCAAAATTTAATCCTCGCCCCCTTCTAAAAATATGGGTAAAATTAAAAACAAAACCTGGAGGTAAAATGAAAATAGAACGATTGAACGAAAATACTGTTACCGATGTCTACTGCTGTCTGGGCGACCGGCGGGAATTCTATAAGAATGAAATCGCCGAATCGCTGAGCTATCTGCGGCAAAAGCTGAGCCAAGGTTGGCTCGCCTACGCGGTTTATGAGAAAACCAACAAACCAATTGGCATGGCGCTGCTGGTTCCCGCTGACGACCCGTTGAGCCCGGTTGCGGGTGAAAATATCTACTACTTCCACTGCCTCGATATCAACAAAGAACTGAGAAAACACGGGGTCGGCCGGGAGCTGGTCGAGCGGATAACCGGTGATGTGAAAACGCTGGGCGTAAAAGGTCTGGCGGTCGACTGCTTCGGCGAATTCTGGATGCCCTGCTCGTTCTTTGCCAAAATCGGTTTCGGACCGCTCAAGACCTTCCCCGACCATTCCCTGCTGCTCATGCGAATCGCTCCCGATGCGAAAACCAACTATCGAGAGCAGCCCTATGCCGGCGACCTGCCGAAATCAGGGATCCAGGTTGACATCCAGTATGGGACTACCTGCCCTTTTATGATTCACAACTTTCGGCAAATTCCGGCGATGGTCAAAAAACTTGAACCGTCAGCAACAATCCGGGAGCGGATGATCAACACTGGCGGGGATTTGAAAAAATGGGGCGGGAGCGGGGTCTATGTAAACGGCAAATCGGTTTCCGCCGGCCCGATTGACGAAGCGGAGTTATGGAAAGCGCTCGAAGCGGCAAAAACGAAAACCTAGAGAGACTATAGAGAGAAGATTTGCCCCGAATCCGAACATAACCATTTAATAAAAATTCTAAATCACAAACACTAATCCGCCACACTTCTTGGCGGACTAAACAATATCTAAATCCCAATTTTCCAAATTCTAAACAGTTTGGAACATTGAAATTTGTTTAGGATTTCGGTTTTAGAATTTAGGATTTTCATGATCTCGTGGTTTCTTATCGCAGGATTAGGGTTTGCTATTAATCAAAAGGTTGGTGTCTATTATCTCACCCGGGCGATCTTTCCCAACCGGGTGAAATCCCGGTCTTTGACGACAACGAGATAGATTCCGGACGCGACCGGGCTGCCCCGTTCATTTTTTCCATCCCAGGTCAGTTGTTTATTGCCGATTGCAGAAAATGGAAATCTTTTTATCAATTCGCCGTTGAGGGTATAAATGAAAATCTCCGGCTCGGATGCCGACGGATAATCACAGATAATCTGACAACTGTCGTGAAACGGGGAAGGAATGGAGAATGGCAGCGCATAATCTTCTGCGCTCACTGTAAAGAATTGAGTGACCGAACTCCGATTGCCCGCATCGTCGATTGCAAAGACACCATAGGCATACTCGCCCGCCGTTTTGTTAAAGAAATAGAATGAAGTGTCGGTAAGTTGAGCAGCAACCGTCCGCATAGTGTCAAAAGTATACATTTTTATATCGTCAATAAAAACACCGACGCCATTTTCTCCCAGATCGCTTTTATACCGGAACCGTAGATAAACACTATCCCGGGATTCCAGAAAATAACGGTGCTCGGTCCAAATGAGCGAATCGCCGTAAAGAGAATCGAGAGCGCTCCAACGAGAACCATCACTGGAAATCTCCAGATACAGCACATCGCGCTTAACATTTGTCAATGACAGGTCATAAGCTTCTTCGGTCTGGTAAAGCACAAAAAAAGAGACGAGCCCGCCCTGAGGTAACCCAAGCGGCGGTTGTAAGGTTAGCCGGTTATCGAGATTGTCTGCGCTGCCGGAAAAAAATGAAAAATCCAAAGAATGGGCATACTGATTAGAGAGCGAAAACCCATCGAGATTCCAATTGTCCGCTGATTGCGCACCGTCCGAGAATATTTCCCGCGTTCCTTTGAGTTCCCGAAGTTCGTATCGGACATCGGATAAATCAAACGACCGAGACCAGAAAAGCCTATAGCTATTTGTTCGGTTTACAACCGACTCCGCAAACTTCGATTGAGTAGGGTCGATATCGTCTAAACCATAGTAGCTATTTAAAAACCCGAGCCAGGAAACCGAGCCGGCAAATCCAAGTCGAGCATACGATGGAAACTGACGCTTAAAAGAAAGCCAATAATAAGGAAACCAGATTGAGATTCCGTGGGCATGGGTAAGACTTGAGCCGGAATTGGCTGTTTTAAGTACCGCTTTTTGGAGGCATTCGAGGCAAGTTCTGGCTTCATTCTCTATCTCGGGCATAGCCGTTATCAGTTCTATAAAATCGATCAAGTCTATATACTCGTCGTGTGGTGAAGGCTCTCGACCGGGTTCAGGAAAGGTCTGGACGGTTTCGCGTCCGGTTTTAATAAGACTGTTCCCGGCATCGAGGGCGAGAACCTCGACCAACCGAGCGAGCGGCTCGAGGCAATCGTTCAATTGCTCCAAATCGACCGCTGAAAAACAGAGGTCTAAATCGCCGTACGAATCGATAAACTCAGAAACGATCTCCGAAGCAAGCTCAGCCGATGATTTGCCCGGGTTATCAACCACGATTTTTAATACCTGGCCGTAAGGCCAGCCATCATACGGCACCAGCCCCTCGGAACCGAGCATGATCCGTGCGCCGTCTTTTATTTCCAGAGCCACCTCAACCATATTCATCAGGCAGGCATCGAAACCGAGTAACGCGAGTTTCTTCCCGAGCACAGCTTTGATTCCGCTAACCGCCTGCTTCAACTCGCCGTCCGCCACCCCCATTGAACTGTGGCCCGACCAATCATCAATAATTGATCTCCGGGGACCATTGACCGCATTTCCGTTGGGCCAACCGCTTCCGTGGTCCCAGAGAATGAGGAAATAATTCTTTGCCGGGTAGTTGCGAGCGGTAAAACCAGCAAAGTCGATCAAGGTTTGCGGGTCTCCCATATCAAGCTTACCGACCTGGTCTAAAAGCACCGGCGTATCCTTTTCAATTAAATATCGGCGGGTCCCCGGAAGACTATCCGCATCCGGAGTATCAAGTTGGACAATAATTTTTACTTTATCGGTTGAACCGACCGATACCATTTCTGCCAAATCCTTATACGCCTGATCAGCCATGCCATTATCTGCACCCATGTAAACCATTATTGTCCAATCGGTAGCACCGAGCTGCGTAACGATAAGAAAGTTAAACACCATAAAGAAAATCGCTTTACCCATTTGGTCTCTCATTTGATTTTATCGGTAACGCGGAGTGGCACGGATGCGGACACGGAGTTACGCAGACCGAAAACAAGACGGGATAGGGACCGGGTAGTCCCTATCCCGTTCACTCCTTAGCACAGATCAGAATCCGAGGGTGAACATGACCCGGTGAGAAGCCTTCAGCCAACCTAAGTGGCGGTAAGCGTAGTCGACTTTCACACGCAGATTCGGAGTCGGTTTCAGTATGATACCGGTGCCGGCTGAGATACCGGTCGTCCAGTTCAACGCTTTGGCATACTCAAAATCGGTATTGAGAATATAGCCCCCGCGCAGGAAGAAGAATTTATTCAAACCGTATTCGAACCCGGCATTGATGGTTTCATTGACATCATTGGGATGGACTATATCGAGCGCTCCGGTCAGGGTGCTGGCATCGGTCTCGATGATGTTATAGGCGGCTCCGAACCGAAACACGGTGGGAAGCGGAGCAGCCGAGGCGTTCATCGTAACGTTAGTCTGCTTGGTTGTATCCTGACCCGGCAGCGGGGTTGGAAATATGAGTTGGCCGCCGGTTACCGTCATATCCGGTCCGAAATTAGAGATACTCATACCGAACCGGAGATTACGAAAACCGGTGTTATAGAAGAGACCGACATCGACTCCGAAGCCAGTCGAACCCATCAACCAGAGCCGCTCCTGAATACCTTTGGCGGTAAATCCGAAAGAGAGTTTATCGGTGATCATCCGGCTGAAGGTAAAACCAAAGGTTAAATCCGAGGCGGCAAAGGTTCTGCCGGTGCCATCGTCTTCACGCCGCAGCGTTGTCGGATCATCAACCTGGGTTTCCTCGATTTCACCCATCGTCAAAGCGGTCACGCTCAACGCCAGAGTTCCCAGACCGGAAACGGGAAAAACCGCACTGATGTATTCGTGGTTTACATCTCCGATCCAGTCAATATGACTGAAGAAAAATTCTCGGCTTTTGAGATTGGTGAGACCGGCTGGATTCCAGTACACCGCGGAGGCGTCATCGGCAATTCCGACGAAGGCATCTCCCATTCCGGTCGTGCGTCCCACGCCAATCTTCAAGAATGGAACCGCAGTCGTTCCTACCTTGCTAAAACCGGCAAAGGTTGTGAGGGCCATCCCGGTGATTAGTAGTGTCAAAAAGAATTTTCTCATGTTCGCCTCCTTAGCGGACGATTACAAATTTGCCGACTTGCTCACCAATCTTGGACTGGACATGGAAGACGTAGACACCGGTTGCAATTAACTGGTTATTATCGTTCAAGAGATTCCAATTCTCGGTCCCGCCCAGATCATTCACCATGGGCAGGGCGGGATTTGTGACCTTTCCGGTCGTTTCACTGTGCTTCAGGGTTTTAACGAGGTCGCCCGCCAAATTGTAAATTCGAATCGTGCATTCGTCGGGAAGATGGGTAAACGCAAGCACCCGCTTATCGAGCGATGTCTCCCATTGATTGCTGATGAGGTAGGGGTTCGGAACTGCGCGCACCTTGGGGCGAGTCGATTCGAACTTGGTGAGCATCCGGCCCGCTTTCGTTACGATATTGTAGAGACTGTAGGAGGGGGCGGTATTGCCGGTCCGATTGCTGTAAGCCATCCAGCTATCGCCCGATCTGATTTTGCCAACGAGCTCGGCCGTAATCGGTTTATTGATCGCACCGTTAAGGAAGACCAATCCTCCACAAACGTAGAGGGCGGAGATAGTGTCAACTTTAAGGGTTGAGGTGTTTAAATACTGGCCGCTCAGGTTTCCCAGAAAACACCAGCCATCAGCGTATTGGGCGGTGGCGCCCGAGTTAAGGAACTTTGATGTATACGGAACTTCTATATTATTAGTCTTATCAAAGACCTTAACCGTGAAACCAGCGGCACCGGTCTGCCAGGTTATCTCATAATCTGAACCTCGAAACGCCCACTGCCCCTGGCCGGTCACCTCATTGGGATTGCTGTTAAGGGGCTGCACCGGGTAGCCACCGGATTTCACCAGCACCGAATCGAAGAAATTCGCGGGCGGGGTACCGATGTCCAAGGTGAGAGTAAAATCTACTCCCCGAACATTGGGGTAGCCGAAAATTGTTTTTTGATCGAAGGGATAGACCGCCTTGGTTGTATCGATAATCAGCGAACCGCCGGTAAGACTCTTGACATAAAACCGATAGGCCGGTCTGCCATTATCAAAGCCCGGACCCAAAAACTTGAGTTCCCAAGTATCGTCCGGCACTTCTACCGGGATAACCGGTGTAATCGCAAGGCTGACGCCCGGAGAAATTGAATCACCGGCGAGCTGGGTCACCCGGATATTGACCGTGTCCACGAAATCCCAGTTCGACGGTTCAGACCGCGGGGTGACATCAGCCAACACCTTGCCGCCTTCCAATGAAAAGGTATCAATGACCGATTTTGGCGTATCACTGATGGTCTGGAAGTTGTAGTCATAGGAGGTGATGGTATAGTAGTATTTGAAACCATTCGCGACATTGTTATCAACATAGGTATAGAAGAGTCCCTTATCGGTAGCGTTGGTGCCGATTGTTTCGGCAACGACAATTGTGTCGGTGCCGACAATTTTTATGATTCGAGTGGTATCGGCGAAGACAACACCATTACTAAGGTCGCATTGGTCTAACAGCGACCAGTCGATGCCGTCTTCGCTCTTATAGATTTTATACCCTTCGAAATCGTATTGCCGATACGCCGGATCATATCCTGGACTCGAAGGATTGGAAGCAATTTGATAGTAGGGGTCAGGCAGCAGCTCCGAAAGATTGTTCCAGATCAGGGTGACTTTTTTGTCGCCCGGGATTAAGGTCAAATTCGGAGAGAACGGCGGACCTGGTAATAACCAGTTCTGATCGTAGATATACTGGGCGGTTGCCGCCATCTTCGCCAGTTCTAACGTATCTTTCTTGGCTCCGGTTTCTCCTGCCGCACCGAATTCAGCGGCAATGACCGCTACCAGAAATGTTACCGACGAGTCGGGTAATAATGTAAACGGACCGCTCGTTTGGATGAACCGTTTATCGGCTGGCGTCAAATCGATGCTGTCATACGGGTTATAGACATGGTTTCGATAGTCATACCCGGCCATGGTCAGATAGCGAGCCGGGTCCCGGGGCGGGTCAAACTCGATATTGAACCGTTTAAAAGCGGTCATTACCGGTACCGGTTGACCGCCGGTACTATCCTTGATAGGTCCATCTAAAAACTTAAAAGCGACACAACCCGGTGTCCCTTCCTGCCAGTAGGCGCGGTTTGTTTCGGTATTATCGTTATCGTATGCAAATCCGACATTCTTCACTAGGAAGGTGTCGGAACCGGAGATAAAGGTCTTATCCTTAATGAGCCCGACCATATCATCCGACGGTAATCCGATATCGGCATCCATAACCGCCCCCAGATACATATCGCGCTGGGGTCTTCCCGATGTATTTCGCAGAACGTATTTCAGGAAGAAAATATCCCGATTCGAAGTATAGTTCCAGGCATACACCGTCAAGTAGGTTTCGAATCCTATCGGTCGGGTATCGTTCGAGGTGTGCGCATCCGGGTCGAAATCGCAGAAGACACACCACATATCCTGCAGCGAAAAGTTCTTAAATGGAACAAAAACGGTGTCTTTGGGATTTTTGGCAAACCAGTCGCGCGGTGGCGGCCAATCATCGGGAAAACGGTATACCCTATCCTCTGCACTCCCAGCCGCCCCCTGCCAGTCGTCTTTATTGCCGGGAACCATCTCCGTGCCCCCCGAGTTGGGGTTGTAGCTGAAAGTAACGAGGGTATCGGTTCTTGGCAGGCCGAGCCCATCAACCGTATCCTGAAGGCAGCCCACCCAGATACCGGCACCGAAGATATAATGGTTTTTCAAAGGTTGTGGCCAGTCGCCGCCGGCAGCATTCAGGGAAACATTGAGTCCGTAGCGACCGTCGTTGTAGAATGGAACCTTCCAACGATTGATATCCAACCACTTCTGATCATATTTCCGTGCAGTTGGAGCCGTGCCAGTCAGGGTCCGCGCCTGGAGGAGGCCTATCGACAGCGCAATCGAAAGCAAAAGAATTTTTCTCATTGATTCCTCCTTTAGAATGAGAATCCTATTCCAAACCTTATCCGTCTCCCTTGATCGTACATCCCTGGATTGCCGGGATAGGTTATAGGGTCACTCGGGTCGCCAACGACATCCCGGCGATATGCCATGTAAGATTCATACATCTCATGGCGCGAGATATAACCGTCATGGTTGTAATCTCGAGCCGGATGGTAGTAGAGGTCGCCAACCCGATAATACACTATATCGGGCAGATCGAACTGCTCCTCTTTGACTTCCGTCCCATCATAGTAAGGCTTGCCGGTTACACTGTAAACACTGCGGACATTCCGAAGATTTAAGAGATTGTAGATATCGCAGTTGAAGGTCAACTCCAATCCTGCAATCTGGAAGCTTCTACTCAATCGGGCATCGATGTTGAACTTATTAGGCATCCGGGCTGAATTTTCGTCCCCGATGCGCGTGCCTTTTAAATCGGTCGGAGTATAGGGTAAACCGGTTCCAAATACGGTAATAAAACTCGCCTCCGAATTCCGTAACGGTCGGAAAAAGAAGGTCGTATCGAGGCTGAACTGCAAGGTGAAGTTGAGCGCATGACGCTGGTCATAACTCAAATAATAGTCAACCTGCCGCGGTTCGGCGCGACCATACTGTGCCCAGGCGTCTGAGGCGGTCCCTTTGGCAATTTGGAACGTGTACGAGATTTTACCCGCCCAGTAGTTGCTCAGCCGTTTGTTGAAGGTAGCTTCAAACCCTTGGACCTTGGCATATTCAACATTTTCATAAATTGAATACGCCGTCGGCAAAGCTTCAACCAGCCGGGTTCCAATCAGGTCGTAAATATCTTTGTAGTAGAGGGTCAGGTCGAAGGCGAAAACTTCGGAAAGCTGGGCATCAAATCCGGTCTCATAGGCAATGGTTTTCTCTGCCCCCAAATCCGGTTGCCCAACGGTAATATTTCCCTGCCGGATAATATTGGCGTGCAGTGATTCATATAAAAAGACAAACTTCGGGGTCTGGTAAAAATGGCCGTAAGAAAACCGATATTTTATCCGATCGGTAATCGGGAATGAGAATCCCAACCGTGGCGAAATGCGGAACTTCATAGCGGTCTCGACCGTATCACGGTTGAGCAGGCTATCCGGGTAGAGCTTCTTCCAGACGTTGGCATCCAAATAATCGATCCGGAAGCCCATTCTCACGACCAGATCTTCAAAGTCGGCACGGTCTTGGAGATAGACCGCACCGGTAATCGGATGATAGGTATAGGCATCCCAGAATGGCGACGTGCTCCAGGGTAACGAATTTTCGTAGAGCTTGAGCGTGTAGTATTTCAAATCAATACCGGTTTTCAGCTCATGTCGTTTGGTTGGATTGTAGGTCAGGTCGGCTTTCAAGATCGCGTCTTGCGTTCCACGATAGTGGATATAGCCGGCATCGCCTTTACCCACAAAACCGGGGATAATGCCGTAGGGATTATTGGTCCAGTATTCGGGTATCACGTAGAGATTGGTCAAACGGTAGAGTTGTTGAACCCGCTCGGCCGGGTCGGGCGTCAGGTAGATCGTATCATTATACATCGTATCGCCATATTGATAATTGTAATAGTAAACACTGTCAGTATCAAAAATAAAGTCTTCCGCTCTGAATATCTGGCGCTGCCAGATACCGGTACTTCGCAAAAACCCCCAGAAACCGGAGGTATCTCCCTTTTCGGCATAGATATTGCGGGGCGTTCGGATAAAATCGTCTGAAAAATAACCCAGTTTCGCAGTAAGAACCGCTTTATTGGCGAACTGCTGATTCAGGGAGAAATTCGCCTTCCAGTCACGGGTTCGGTTGCCCGGATAGCCGTCGAGCCAGTAGCGCCAGGCAGTGGAAAACCAGTTCCACTCTTTTCGACCGGTATGACCATCAAGAGTAATTTTAGTGTTGGGAAACTTGAAGGTGAATTTTGAATCAAGTCCCACTTCCTTCCGGTCAGCGTGAGGGACTTTATAGAGAATCCCGTAGTCATCATCAACATAGAAAAGCTCGCCCGAAAGGAAATAACGAATCCTTTTTTGGTTGAGGAATGAACCGCCCAGGGTTCCCTGATAGTAATTGTAGCCAAAGTTATAATCACTTCCCGGGAACATCTCATCGGTCGTAAACTTGAGACTGCCTGCAGTCCGTTCGCCCCCTTCTTTGGTGACGACTTGAATGATCCCTGCCATCGCCTCACCGTATTCGGCATCGAAACCGCCGGTAATGACCACCATCTCCTGAATCGCGTCGGTAGTCGGTTTCGGACTCGACCAAATTGTTCCGTAGATTGCATCCTGTGCCGCCACCCCATCGACAAAATAGGCGACGTCATCGAACCGACCGCCCCGGATATGGGTATGTCCAGCCCGTGAATCCCAGCTCACTCCTGCCTGGAGTCCAACCAGGTCAGTCAGGTCGGAAATCGGCAGTTGTTTGAAATCTTGAGTTGAAACTACCCGCGTGGTCTGGACCGCAGTTCTGATCACCATCGGTCGCTCCGCGGTTACGACAATCGGTTTTTCAATCGGAATGACCGTTGAACCGAGTTTAAAATCAACCGCTAGTGTCTGGTCGAGGATGATCACTATTCCTGACACCTTTTTCGGTGCGTAGCCAATATAGGTCGCAACGAGATTGTAGGTCCCGACCGGCACGTTAATGATCAGGTAGCGGCCCGATGGATCGGTCGACGAACCCATGTCGGTCCCTTCCACCATCACATCCACTCCCACTAAAGCCTCTCCGGTTTGGGAATCCAGCACCCTGCCGGTAATTCGACCGGTCACACCTGCAAAGACGAGACCGACGGTGGCCGAGAGGAGGAGTAGAAAAAATCTCGATTTAGAAAACATGCAAGCCTCCTTCATTGAATTTATCTAATTCGAACCGGTATGCCCCACATAATTCCTCGGTACTCCTTCTCCGGTTTATAGAGGGCTTCGGCTGAGCCGACTTCAAACGAAAGACGATGAATTCCAGGAGTAGAAAAGGTGAAAAGCGCAGCGTGGAGTGTATTACTGTAGAGAGCATCGTACTCGTATCGAGTCGAATCGAGCCAGATAAAGGGCATTGAATCCATATAGGCATAAACGACGTATTTCTCAGATAAGGTTATGGTATCATTCACCCCAAAGGCGAGGATCGAATCGAGCGGATAGAGCCAATGGGCACCGAACTGACCTGCACTCGGACGCCACCAGAAGGTATCAACCGTCGAACCGACCGAATCCCGTAAATAATAGAGGAGCGGAGCGGTAACCTCATCCGGGAAGTAGAACTCGATTGCTCCGGCAATTTTTTGCAACGACCAGATTCCTGCCGAATCTCGGTCGAAAAAAGCGGCGTTCCATGCTTTTCCCCTGAAATCCTTACTCAAACTGGTGTCTTTCGCAACGAATGTACTTTTATAGATGTTATTAAAAATTGTATCGATTTTGGTTTCGGTCGTATCAATGATCGTATCGATTCTCACCAACGGAGTAAAGGAATCGCACTTGACGATAAGTTTACCTTTATACTCATCGATCAGATAAACCGTGCAGGTCGTGTCCTTGGCAAAAATCAGACTGTCGAGATGGGTAGTCTCGGTTGGCACTCGTTGAAACGCTACCGGGAAAAACTTCTGACTGAAGGTGTCGGAGAGCGGAATACGACTGACTGCGATCGTGACCGGTGTCAGGGTCTTTTCGAAAACATAGCTGGACTGAAATAACCACCGCCAATTATCGAGGGAATCAAGCACAGCCGTACTGTCCTCCTTGCTCCCATCCCAGGTTGCTTCCGGCGGCGTCGTGCCACAACCGATCAATAAACCCAGCATCAATACCGGTATCAATCTCTTTACCATGTAGCCTCCTTACGAAATAAAGATTGGCGGGAGGACTTGTCTGTCCTCCCGCCCTTTGTTTTACCGAACTAAGAGTATCTTACCTGTTGCCTGCTCAGTTCCTAATTGGAGGGTATAGAAATAGATGCCTTCCGGCACTGGTTGACCATTCGCATCGCGTCCATCCCAGGTGACTCGCTTCATTCCTGCGGACTCGCGAGCATCAACGAGGGTTTTTACCTCGCGTCCCGATACATCATAGACCGCGAGCAAAACCCGACCGGCGGCTGGAATCTGATAGCTAATAGTTGTTCTTTCGACAAACGGATTGGGATAACTTCCGGTCAAAGCAAATACGGGCGTTTCAGTGGTTCCATTCTCAGCCACTCCGACATCTGCCTTCGTGTTAGCATACATAATTCGGATTGCCATTTGTTCGTCGAGCGCGGTCCGGCATTCGATATCGGTGCTGTTGTCATCCTGGGCTTCGGCATAAAGAATGTGACCGTAACCCTTAATCGTATCAATTCGCTTAGCAAGCTGCTGACAACCTTCGCTGATATTCGGTGTGTCGGTAACTTTCTTGATTGGTCCCCAGGTATTGCCGTTATCCGATGAGACCCGTGCCCGGATATCCCATTTTGTATCGACGCCGGTAGTCGTGCCGTCGGTTTGCAGCCAGGTCACCATAATCATCTTCTTACCGGCAATGGTTCCGGTGGCGACTTGCGGCCAGACAACATAGCTGGGCGGATAGATTGTAGTCGAGTCATCGTACTGATCAATATCAATCCGCCGGGCTAAAACCGTATCCCCCGTAAGCTTGGGGCAGTTAGGAGCAATGACATTAATCGCACCCATCGGTGGCCACTGGTCCGGGTTGATGTCACCTGAACCCCAGGACCGGTTGTCCATAACGCACTCGGCAATAACATGCTTGCCTTCGTCATCCAACGCCATTGACATATTAAGACCATAGATGATGCTGTAACCGGAGATGCCGGTTCCAGTGGTATCGATACTCATATAGTAGAATGGATCCGTAGGCACAAAGTCGCTCCAGGTATTACCGTTATCAACCGATTCAGTATACCCGCCGCCCATTGCGTCGTCTAAAATAAGAACCGCCGCTTTGCCACCGTTATAATCGCAGCCCGCAAAATAGGGCGCATAATCTGCCAGGGCATAGCCATTGTTGAGAACCAGACTCAAATCGCCAAAGCAAACCCAATAGGGAATCTGATAAGGATTTGTGCTGCCATCACCGGCACCGCCGATAACGAGCACATTTCCATCCTCAGTCACAAAACCAAGCACATGAGAAACCTTCGCATCGGTGCCGCCGACATTTACCGCAGGATCCCATGTGTCTGACGAATAACCCCCCGAGCCATAAATACCATACGCCATACCAAATGCCGGTCCTGGAATCAGCTTCGGGAAAAAAGCGTAAGGGTTATTCGGCCCGGCATGGGCGTTGGGATAACGGGGAGCGGTGGTCTTTTCGGCAAAGATTTTGTTATTGTGACGCCAGGTTACTCCCAGGTCTTTTGTCCGGTGATAATTGAGGGCATCAATATCGGTGAAGTCCCGGTTAACGATGCAGACGAAACCACCCTGAGCAGCGCCTCCCCAACTAATCCCCTGGGTAGTGGATGAAATCAGAGTGTACTGATTACCAGCGGAATCTACCGCCATCCCGGCACTTTTGTACAGCTGCCCTCCCCCAGATGGAAAGGAAACCGGTCGGTCATTGGTGAAATTGGGAAGATAGGGAACGGCTTTAATTTTTTCATTCGTGAGCACCGGTAGAGTTGCGCTAATCGTAACGAGTAGACCACAAAGTACTAAACCACTTAATATCTTCTTTGCCATTCAAGCCTCCTTGAGTTTTTTTTGTTTAGGTGATCATCAAAAAATTTTCCTTACCTTCACCTCCTTTTTAATGTTCGCTCTATGCTCAGAACAATCTGAAAAGCCATAGAGCGTGCGTAGAAAATACATTCTCGCCCTGGTTTTACGACCCTGGCGTGATCGAATCAAACGTATCCCTTGCATTTTGAGTAACTATAAAAACCAGTTTTAATTTGTCAAGAGGGGAAATTTGAAGACTTACGGCGGTGGGACCTGAAAATTCCCACCGCCTGATGCTTTTTTTAGAAATAGAAGCCGAGCGACACCCGGTGTTGAAGTCCAAACCATTTCTTGTATTCACCGGCGTAATTGACCAGATAGGTCGTCTTGCCTATCGGCCGGGTAACCCCGATGCCGAAACTCGGTCCTTCCAACGCAGCACCAAATCCGGTCTCCGCTGTTTCAACTGCATTCCCCAGACTGTCGGCAGAAATACTGTAGCCGCGTTTATCCGAATCATAGATGAACCCGACTCGCAGAGCCAACGTTTTAAGAAGCTCGTATTCGAGACCGAGGTGAATCTTTTCGGCGCCGTCGTTCGGATGGGTCAGTTCCAACGCTACCGTCAGCCGGTTATTTTCTGATGCCAGGAAATCGTAGGCGAGCCCGAGTTTAAGTTGCAGCGGCAACGGCACTGGACCGGACAGCAGCTCAACATCGATCGGACCGGTTCCGGGTGGATAGTCGCCGGGCAAGAGTGCAGTTACCAGTTCACCCCCGCTGTATACCATATCGGTTCCGAAGTTTTTGACCACAAACGCCGCCCGGAGCGACCCGAAGATTTTAGGATAGAGGAAGGCACCGAAATCGAAGGCTACGCTCGTGCCGGTAATATCCCAGATCCGCTCCTGGATCAGCTTCGCGGTTATCCCGAAACTGAATTCAGGAAGAAACATTCGGGCATAGGAGAGGCCGATCGCTATATCGGAAGCACTCCACGAGAATCCTGAACCATCAGGCAGGGCTTCGGTATTCACATCCTCGCTCGCCATCGTCAAAGCGGTAACCGACAATCCAAAAACCCCCGCGTCCCCCCGGGGGAGCACATAGCCGAGGAAATTATTCCGGATATCAGCAAACCACTCGACATCCGAGAGCACCAGCCCGGGCCGTTCAACTAAGGCGATGCCAGCCGGATTCCAG
Organism: uncultured bacterium; assembly: GCA_964356135.1. Taxonomy (GTDB): domain Bacteria; phylum Hydrothermota; class Tepidihabitantia; order CAYHGV01; family CAYHGV01; genus CAYHGV01. The sequence goes on along the minus strand of CAYHGV010000012.1, from coordinate 20,745 downwards.
TAGAGAGCGGTCGGATCATTACAGAGAGCTGAAAAAGCACCTGCCAATCCTACCCCTCGGGGCTCAACGCCGATCTTCAGAAATTGAACACCTGCAGTCCCTATCTTGGAAAACTGGGCAAAGGAACTGCTTACCAGAATCGCTCCGATAATGATTGGGATTATTTTTCTCATTGTTCCCCCTTAGCGAATGATGGCAAATTTGCCAACCTTGGTCTGGCCTCTGGGTGTCGTAATCTGGTAGACATAAATACCGCTCGCCACCCATTGGTCATTCTTAGTAAGCAGATCCCAGGATTCCATACCGCCCAGTTCTGTGGTATTCGAAACACCGGGAGTGGGATGGGCAAGCACCCGGATGAGGTCGCCCGACAGATTAAAAATCCGGATCGTGCATGAATCCGGCAGATGGGTGAACATAATCTTCCGGTAGTCCCGGCTCCGGTCCCAGACCGCCCGCACAACATAGGGGTTGGGAACAACCCTGATTACGTCCATATTCGCCTGTTCGCCGTAAGTAAACCTGGTCGTCTTAAGCGAAAATTCATTCCCGGTGCAGGGCACAAAGGTCGGCGCCGAACTGTAAATCGTCCAAACGTCGCCCGCTTTTATACCCGAAGGCCAATCGAGCATTCTCCCTTCATTGAATTCATACCGAACACCCGACACATAAAACCATGTTGCAACCTTGCCCTGGGTGAGGTAAAGCTTGGGTGGGTTAGGAGGGCCGGGCTGAGGACCGAAGCACCAGCCATCACCGATTGTCGTATCCGGCGGAATCAGGGCATTATTCGAGACATCCCAGACCTCACCGGTCAAAGTATCGGAATGGCCATTCAAATATTTCCAACGGATTTCGATCCGGGCACCACCGTGATAAGCCCATTTCTTTACTTCGGCGGTCGTGTATTTCTGTTCGGCATCGGATGGAGTGAAGAATTCTTTCACCTTAACTTTGCCTTGATCGACATAGTTAGCGGTTGTCTTCACCGAATCCGGCAACGGCAGTGAATCCGGGTCTACCGTAATCCTACCTGTGAGCTCCAAGCCATCGAAAACCGGCGTGGTAAATTTGGCATCCCATAGCCGTTGGATAGTATCGCCATTTTCCACGACAAACCTCATTTCGAGCGGAACCTCAACCGGTGAACCGACAACATCCTGCTTTTTCGTATCGTCATAAATCGTATAGGTATATGCCGGGCGGTCTTCTTTCCCAAGATTAATTCGAGCCCAGGCCAGACGATAGCCGTCACCGGTAATGCCAATCGGTGCTTCGATTTTAGATGTCAAATCTAAGACCGTATTGGTGGCGCCGCGGGTTCTGGTCGGCATGGTCGTGGTATCGGAAATAAGATTTCCCGCTTCCGCCCGGGGAGTGCAGGTCACCGGGAAATACCCCGATTCAAGACTCTTCCAGACGTCCTGATTGATATTGTTCGGGTCACCCGGGGTATTGTAATCATAGGTGGTGATTGCATAATGATAGCTCACTCCGTTATAGACGTCTTCATCCAGATACGAATACCAGAGTCCGGTATTTTCGCTCTTGGTGCCTCCGACATTACCAAGTCCCGGCAGGTAGATATCACCGGGTAATAGTGTAATGGAGTTGGCGACATCCCATTCGGCTAACTGGGTCCAGTCACCGGCAAGACCGCTCCTCGATTTCCAGAGCCGGTAGCCTTCAAAATCCCATTCCCGATACAAGGTGTCGCCTTGCTGGACCATGACCTTATAGAATGGGTCGGGTGAAAGTTCGGCTGAATTATCCCAGTAAAGTGTAACCTTTTGGTCACCCGGCACCGCCGTCAGATTGGGATTAATTGGAGGAGAAGGAAACGCCCAGTTGTTATCGAACATAATCTTGGCGATATCGCCCTGGCTCTGCAGGTAGGTCAGACCGCCGGTCGAACCGTTTGAAAACATCACGGCAATCAAAAAGGTGTCAATCTCGCCCGGTGCGAGGACAAACGGCCCGCAACCCATTACCATCCGTTTATCCGCCGGCTGCCCATCGATTACACCCTGCCAGGGTTCGAATTCCTTCGAATCAATATTGTAACCGGCGAGCATCAGATAGCGCTTGACCTCATTATCGGCATCGTAATCACGGGTGCAGCGGGTAAATGCGGTCAAAGGAAGGTGTTCACCGACATGAATGGTCGTATCCGGCTGGTACGGTGTCCTTTTGACTACGACGGTTGTATCGGCTTTCGGACCTAACAGGAACCTGACACCGATATAATAAGGAGGCGGTGAAGTCCAATTCATTTCCTGGTTGGGGGTATAGGTGTAACCAAGGCTCCGGCCGACATCGCATCCGACCAGGTCGTCATCGGCGTTGCCAATATCGTTATCCGCAGCATGGCCCACATACATCTGCCGAACGGTATCCTGGCTAACATTTTGAAATTCATACAGGATAAAAACGATATTACCATTAATCGGCGCGTTCCACGCAAATGAAAACTGCCGCACATACAAGCCGATTGGATAGGTTGCCCGTTCCCAGGTATGAAGCGAATCGCAGAGGTCGTTGTAGTCGCAGCGAAAATCCTGGTGGGAGAGTATAATAGGATTGCCAGTAGGGTCTCGCGGCAACCAATCGACCACTCCGGCACGCCAGTCAGAAAGGTCGGTAGCATCGGTCGACATATAAATCCGGTCTTCGGGATGGGCGTTATGGTTGACATACTGATCCCAGATATGGGTCTGGTCGGGTGGACCAGGGATGTAATCCTCGCCTCCGCCGACCGGATTATAGCCGACCGACACGAGCGTATCACCATTTTTTATTGCACCGATCCACAATCCAGCTCCAAAGATATACGGCTCGCCCGACCCCTTCGGGAAGTAGGTTCCGGCACTGCCCGCATCCGACATTCCAAACTGGCCGTAGTTCGTAATCGGCAGGTCGACATTATTAATCTGGTGGCGCTTCCTCTGGAAAACCCGATACCCGTTCTGACTATCGTTCGTCCGCGCTTCGGAACTCGTGAAGGTAAGCAGGGTTCCGAGAGCGAGAAAAACCATTCGTTTCATTATCCACCTCCTTACCAGTTAAAGTTGATTCCGATGTTTAGGTGACGGGGATTGTTGTAGAAGAAGGGGTCGCTGATGTAATCGTTGAACGCATTCTTATAGCTGTCGTACCATTCTTCGAGGGTAATTTCGCCGTCGTGGTTCAAATCCCTCCGCTCATCGGCCGAGACAAATTGGTGTTCTCCACCTGACCGGTATACCGGAATCTGTCCCTGGTCGAGATAGGCTTTGGGGAATGTCCCATCGATATACGTTTCATAGCTATCAAGCCACTGATTGTCGTCGGTTTTTCCGGTGTTGGGATAGAGATTCTGAATATTCAGATTATTGAAGATATTGGTCCCTTCGGCAAAGATCGAAAAGCGCAGGCCCATGACTTTAAATTCTTTGGTAATTCGGATATCGGTTTCGAAGGTCCACGGCATCCGCTTGGCGTTCGTCACCCCGACAATGTAGTTCCGTTTATCCCGCTCAGTATACGGAAGACCACTGCCCAGATTCGTGATCGCGTTCAAATTAATATTGCGAAACGGCTCCTTCAAATCCTCGGGCAGTGAAAGATTGATATTCGCCACGATCGTATGGCGTTGGTCGAACTCCAGCGGATAATCAATCTTCGGTAACTGGTACGGTAAACCGGTGTAGGGATCCAGCGGTACGTTCGAAATATAGTCGTAATATGCCGCCCGTTCCCATGAGCTGGTGCCTTTCGCAAACTGCAGCGTATACGAGAGCTGGCCGGACAGATACCGGCTTGCCTGGCGCTGGATGGTGAGTTCGACCCCCCTGACATTTCCATAATCCTCTGCCATATAGGCGGTATAGGAATTGGGAATCGCGGGAATCAACCGGGTTCCGATCAGATTATAGAGGTCTTTATAGAAAGCGGTCAGATTAAGAGCAGTATTCGAGAAAAGCTCGTGGGCAAGACCGATCTCATACTGAATCGTCTTCTGCGCACCCAGATTAGGATTGCCGATCAAACCCCAGGCTCCCCGTTTTTGGGTGACAATGGTTGTATAGCTGTCATACAACCACCGCATGCGTGACATCTGGAAGAAGTGGCCATAGGAAACATGGAACACCGTCTGCGGAGTAACCGGAAACGCAATGCCGATTCTCGGACTGACCTGCAACTTCGGTGCTGCCGATGTTGTATCCAGAACACTGACCCGCTGGCCGTTAATAATCGTATCCCGATAGGGATAGAGAAAGTCATTGAATCGCCAGGTCTTGGGGTCGAAGTAATCGATTCTCAATCCGGGATTGATGACAAAACCTTCGTATTCAATTTTATCCTGGAGATAGATGCCAAATTCATAGGGGTTTTCTCCCTTATACCGGTCAAAATAAAGAGCATCGCTGATATCCCAGTAGGCGCTGTCGCTACCACCGTAGGGAGGTACCCAGACCAGCGAATCGTGCTGAACGTCGATCGTATCGCCATTGACCAAAACCCAAATCAGCGAATCTTCTAACGAAGTCCCTATTTCGAAGGTATCACCATCGGTGGTAATCCAGGAATAGGTCGTGTCATTGGTCGGTTTGATGACCTGGTTTTTTATTGTCGAGATGTACTGACCATTTTCCCGACTGACATTGTGGAGCTTGCCGGTAAATCCAAGTTTAAGCTCGTGGTGGGGCGTAATCTGAGAGGTGATATCGAAATCAAGGCCGTAGTAATTTGATTGCCGTTCCTCCCAATTACCCGAAGGCCCCATCCGAAAGATACCGGGCACACCGTACGGATAGTAATAATCCCAAAGCGTATCTCCAGTTGCTGTTATCTCCTTGATCCCGCGCTTGGCATTCCAGACGACACCGGACGCATCCCGGTTTTCATACATCGTATAGAACCACCACGGCAGGAATCGAATATCCTGCCAGAACTGGCGATTTTTCTCATAGACCATATTGCGCAGACCGTCAATGGTGTGGGTGTTGAAATAACCAAATCTCAAATTATAGAAGGTCTTCTGGCTTAACTGGTGGGTCAGCGAGCCGGTAAGCTGATATGCCTTCCGCCAGCGGGCATCACGCCATTCCGGTGAGACATATTTATAATCGTTCTCACTGTGCTGTTCCAAAAACGGAAGTCCGATGAACGGCGCGTACCGCCCACCCTGGTTGCGCGAGAGAAAACCGGAAACATTCAGCTTTATCGCAGGCGATAGGCGATACGCCATTTTCGCCTGGGTGGTGTAAATCTGTTCGTCGGTATTGGACATCGAACCGTAGCGCAAACTCTCGGGCATGGCTCCAAAGTAAGCCTCGAGATGGTCGCGCAGGGATAATTCTCCCGACAGGAAAAAAGAGAGGTTACGCAAGAGAGGGAATGGACCGCCCAGGTTGACTTGCATTTGATGAATTCCCTGGTTCAGGGTGCCGGTGAAAGGCATATCGGTCTGATACCGGGCAAGCCCTTCAAATCTCCGGGTCTCTTTCGTTACGACGTTCACCACTCCCGACATCGCCTGCCCGTATTCGGCGTTGAAGCCGCCCGTAACCACCGCCATCTCTTCGATCGCCGCGGTGCTGACAATCGCCCCGGCTTGACCGGTAATCGGGTCTTTGATTGACATGCCGTCAACCATGTAGGCGACTTCGTCCGCCCGTCCGCCCCTCAGGTGAAGACCGGAGGTCGCACCCGAAGCGCCGCCGGCGGAGTTGACCACGCCCGACTGCTGCGCGACTACTTCCTGGAAGGTCCGGATCGGCTGATTGATGATCTCTTCTCCCCCCACGAGGTGAGTAGTAGAAGTTGCATCCCGGCGGATCAATGGCCGCTCGGCCGTGACCGTTACGCCCTTTAATGGAATGACCGTAGACTTGACGGCAAAATCAATCGAGCTGGTAAGGTCGGCGGAAACCATCACTCCTGATTTAGTAACCGGTTCAAAACCGATCATCGTTGCAGTCACCGAGTAAACTCCGACCGGAACATTGATAATAAAATAGCTCCCATCCCGTCCGGTAGCCGCCCCCATCGATGTGCCTTCGATTACCACATCGACCCCGACTAACGGTTCCTTGGTTTCGCGGTCGATCACCCGGCCCGCGACCTTGCCCGTTGTACCGGCATATAGCGAAGAGAAACACAAAATGCTTAGCACAAGAAGAACCGCACATTTTCTCATGGCTTCTCCTTTTGGGAGGGGGGCTTTATTCAAGCCCCCCTCCTCGCAAGTTTTTATCTGACTAAAATTAGTTTATTGGTCGCCTGATAGTTCTTGGTGTCAAGCCGATAGAAATAGACACCGGCTGCAACTCTCGTCCCCTGTTTGTCGCAACCATTCCAGGTGGTCTTGTATTCGCCGGCTTTCAGATCACCGTTGACCAGGGTGCTGACTAAAGCTCCGGTCAAATCATAAACCCGAAGGGTGACATGCTGGGCAACCGGCAACGAATACCGAATTTGGGTGCTGTGCGACACTGGGTTCGGTGCATTCTGATACAACCGTGCGAAACTGACCGGTTTCTTTGTGCCTTCTTCAACACCGGGAACCAGCCAATTAAAGCAGTTCTCAATCAGTTTTTTCTGGGCGGTGGTATCAAAATCGGATGTGTCCGAAAGCATGATGTAATTGAATGGCCAGTAGAGAAAGACCACCCGATAGCCTTTTGCCGCATCTTCGTAACGATAGCCCATAACCTCTCCGGATCCTCCGTAGAATATCGGCTCCGTACCAGCGTCTAAGGAGTCAAATTTCCCCGCGTAGTTATTTCCCGAACCCACGGTCGCATAGGGATAGAGGGTAATTTGAGTTAACTCCGGTGAGCCGGTTATGGGGTCTCCTGGCACTCCGAACTGAGTGAAGGTAGGATCCTTATCAATTATCGAATCGTCGTCCGTACCACTAATCGCTTTTAAGTATTCCAGGAGGAAATGGCCAGGCGGCGCAGTCCAGTCTCCATAACCAAGTCCAAAACCACCACCGGGTAAGTCTTGGGAGCTTATGAAGAGCTGTCCCCCTTCATCAAGGAAGCTTTTTAAAAAAGCGGTATCGGCTGCAAAAGAAAAACCACTCCAGGCATTCCAGAAAATGAGCTTTTTGCCCGGACCATTACGATAGAAGTTAAGTACCGATTCGTCCGCGGAGCCGTATTGGTCCTCATCCCAAAGGTCGGTCTTACCTAAAGATCCAATAACATCAGGGCTATAAGGAGCACCATAGTAAGTATCATTCGGTTCAAGAAGCAAGAGCCCCTTTCCAGCGGTTCCGGTTCGGATAACATAGGAGTTTGTGATTGAGGTATCAGCAGCATCCTGACAGTCCGAAGCGGTAATGAAATAACTGACCGTATCTCCGACTGCCGCTCCCGGAATCGTCGCCTTATAGGTCCCGTCTAAGGTATCGCCATCAATCAGAGTCATCGGAAGATCAGAGTAGGTCCCGCTATTAACCGTGTAATGGAAAATTGCGGATTTCACGCCCCTTAAGTTACCAGGCACTCCAACCACATCGACAATATTAGCCGTCACATCCCGGCTGCCCATAGTATAGCTATCTGCAAGCTCATCGATCGATTTTACCTCGGCTGGCAGGTTCTCATAGACCCTCACCAACGCCCGAACCCAGAACAGATGCCAGGATGAATACCAACCCGGACCGTTGGCCGTGGGTGCCGCCCCGGCTTGCTTCCAGGCGATCGCATGGAACGGAAGAGGAGTGGTTGCACCGCCAGCATCAATTCGGGTGCTGTGGGTGCTGTCTTCATTAATGGAATAGCCGGCATAAAAAACATTGGTACCGACATCGGGTTTGGAAGTAACCTTCAAAGTATCCCATTCCCATGCCGAAACCGAATCCAAGGTCATATCGGTCGGACCGGCATAATAGGTTCCCATCGGAGTCGGACCCGGAGTCGAGGCCGCATTGTGGTATTCACCAAAGCTTGCCATCGTTACCCCATCCGGCACATCACAGGCAAATGCTTTGTAATTTTTATCCACCGGTGCCCCGAACGGATAACGGCAGAAGTAGACCTCGAGCAGTGAGCATGCGGCGGGCGGCACGAAGAATACCCCTAAGGTATCACCCTTTAAGAGACCGGAAAGGTAATTAAGCATTTCGCCGCCATCATACTGGATGAGATAATCGACTCCACCCGGAATTTTAGAAACGGGAATCAGCTGGCTGGATTTTCCGGGCTCGGCGGGCAGTAAAATTGCATCCTGACCAGAAATCTGCACTGCCCAAATCATCCCGGTCATTAGTAAAAATCCTAAGAGTACTGCTTTCTTCATTATGCCCTCCTTCATATAAAGTTTTATTGGGTTTAACACTTTCTGGTTATCGGACGCACCCCCTGCTTGAATAATCACCTCGGTTTTTGCTTGTGAAAATACTACCCGGCCGATTTCGTCGATCCTTTCTCATAACAAAGATAATCTATATTCACTCGCATGCTTTGTCAAGAGAAAACTTTTCACTTCACGCGCATCTGCGGACCAGCTTCGATTTTAACTGCCGGATCATTGTTTCTGCAGTTCATTGCCGCTCGGGAGGCATGAACCGGAACGGTATCGAAACCCAAACCCGAACCGACTGGCCCCGGTGTCGGGCGGGCGTGAAGAGCGATTGGAGGGCTGCCTGGCAAGCAACGGTATCCAACGCTGGATTTCCGGAAGATTCCAGAATCTCAACCGTTCTTACTCTACCGTCGAAATCAACCAATGCGTTGGTGATCACCGTCGCTTCCCTGAGATCGGCGCGAACCATTTTTTTCGGCAATTCCGGCATCGGGATATATTTCGGTTCGGGTTTCACTTCTACTCTCAAGTACGGTAAATAGACCGCCGAAGCCGGAATCTCTTCACCCATGATTAAACCACCGGTTCCCGTTCCCCCACTGCCCAACTCAGCCTGGGTGGGAGTCGTCTCCGCCACTGCCTCCGTATCGGCCACCGGCTTGGGAACCCCGGCAGTGGACGTCTGAGGGGCAACACCGCCCGAGCCGATTGATGTCCCCTCTTCGCTCAGGAGCGAAGGGGGCGGTCCTAACTGGGCATAGGTAAATGCAATCACCCGGGTTTTAGTGTCGGCTCTGCTTGATGTCGCGAGTAAATTCATACTCTTGAGATAACCGATTCCTAAAAATAAAACTGTCACCACCAATGTCAGGCCGATGGTGATAAAATAGGCGCGCTTGAGGTTTAACGGATAGGTTTCTTGCCAGTGTCGTTCCATCATTACCTATCTCCCTACGAAAGAGCTAAAAAAAATAAGCCCCCGGCAGAAACGGCCGAGGTTATAGCAACTGAACGAGCTGCCGATTGCCCGGACATCACCTCACCTGATATTCAATCAGAATTTCCTCGACACCTTCCCCCACCCTCTTTACTAATCCGATACCGGGAGCGAACCACTCGGTGGTCACTGTGGTCTCGGTTGAATCATTCTGGCTGACGGTCTCGACCGTCTCAACCTTGTAGGTATCAGTAAAATTGTTCACATCTTCAATACCTGCTACGGTCACGTCAATTGCGTGGTGAAAAATTATCGTATCGGTCATAACCACCACCGTATCGGCAAGAGTATCCGACCAGATGTTACCGACAACAAACGGCAGCAGATAGTATGCCCGATATGCCTGTTCTAAGGTATCCTCTTCACCATACCGGGTAATTGTTTTCACAACGAATTTCTCTACCCACCCCTCCGATTTTACCCAGTAACTCTCCTTGAAATTATCTTCCACGACTGTACAAGAACGCCCAAAAACCACACTATCCATTTTTACTTCCACGATGTGCGGAATTTTGGAGACGGCATCTTCATATTTCCAGTAATTACCGACTTTGAACGGGAAATAGTCGGCAGTTGCCCGAAGAACAATGTGGTCTTGGCTGCAGCCAAAAATAAAAACTACACCGAACCAGAGCCATTTATAATTCATAGCCTACTCCGAATCTCATACAAAAAACCGTAGCCCAACCTTTACCATCAGTCAAAAACACCGGCAGCAGGTCAACCTTGAACTGCAACCTTTCTTCCCGTTGTTGAAATCTTCCGCCGAAGTTTACAAGGAATGCCGGGCCCGATTCCCGGTGCGCTCCGATGCCGCGCTCGACGAGCAGCGCGCCGGCGCCGGCAATAATCCCGATCGATGAGGTTGGCCGTTGTATGATCGGATATCCAACTTCCAGGTTCAGATTCGAGAAACTAAGCCGGTAGCCCTGGTACTTGCCGGACAGACCGGTGTAGCCCAGTTCGAGTTCACACTGTATCTTCTCCCCGACTGCGCCGTAGACTATTCCGGAAATGCCCGAGCGGTTAAAAGTTTCGAATCCACCAATTGGAAGGGCGGTCCCTAATTTTGCACCCACCTCCCAGCCGAAGCACGTGCCAATAAGAACAAAGAACACAATCAGCTTTCGCAAACCCATCGCTATATCTCTACCCGAATTTGAAACGGTTGTCAATAGACAGTTGTTAAGGACTCTGAACAAGTCATTTTTACCACGAAATACGCAGTATAGAGCGACTGTAAAGAGCTCAAATTAAGAAAACACGAAACTTGGAAAATCATTGAAAATACAATATTTATTTTTCGTGGTTTGAGTTCCTTGCAGTCACTCTATTGCGCGTCCATTCTTAAAATTGGACGCGACGAATTTCGTCCTTTCGTGTTTTGGTGTCGTCCGCCAAGATACGTGGCGGACGACACCTATGTTCCATTTCGTGGTATAATTTTGTAGTTTTTCAGGGCTCCCGTTGGTCCGACTGATACATTTTCGCGCCAATGACAAACCGGGATTGACGACAAGCTAAAATCGGGTATAGTGCCAGCAATGGAGAAAAACTTTAAATACTTCGACCTTATTATGTCACTATTCGTAGTCGTGCTCCTTATCTCCAATATTGTTTCGACCAAAATCGTTCGTTTCGGTCCATTCACCTTTGATGCCGGAACCTTGTTATTCCCTTTGAGCTACATCTTTGGTGATATTTTGACCGAAGTCTACGGCTACCGCCGTTCCCGGAAGGTGATCTGGACAGGTTTTTTCGCCAATTTTTTGATGGCGGCAATTCTCATCCTCGTGGGTTGGATGAAACCGGCACCGGGCTGGGAAAACCAGGCCGCCTATCAAAAAATCTTGGGTTTGACCCCGCGAATCGTGGTTGCGAGCCTCATCGCCTACTTCGCCGGTGAATTTTCGAATTCGTTTGTCCTGGCAAAAATGAAAATTCTCACCAAAGGTCGTTGGCTCTGGACTCGAACCATCGGTTCGACCATCATCGGCGAAGGAATCGATACTCTGTTATTCGTCACGGTCGCTTTTTTCGGCGTCCTCCCCACCTCGCTGCTCGTTGCCGTCATTCTGTCCAATTATATTTTCAAAGTCGGATTTGAAATCTTCGCCACACCGTTGACCTATCTGGTTTGCTGGTTCTTAAAAAAGAAGGAAGGAGTTGATGCCTACGATTACGGCACCAAATTCAACCCTTTCCGCCTTAAAACTCATTACAATTAGCGCATCCAGACCGCCTTGGCGGTTTGCTGGTTTTGCCCCCTTTCAGAGCTTTTTCCCTTTTGTTCACATAAAACCTCGGCTTATTACTTTTAAAAACTCATTCTGTTACAGTCGCTACGCCTCCTGGTTTTGCGTTTATACCTACAATAACTAACCTTCCAACCCCACCCACAAACCTCACACAATCTTAATAAGCAAATTTACTGCCAACTCTTACGAGGCCGTAAGTCTATGATTTGTAAGGTATTCGTTCAAGACACCTGTGCCTCCCATTACACAAAAGGTCAATACCGACGCAGAAATCTGGAACTGTCTCAACTTGAATCCTGCGATAAGAAACCATGAAATTCAAAAAGTAAGTGGAACTAAGAAACACCAATGTGCTCGAATTAATGCAAATCAAAGAAACCAACAGACTATATTTTCAACTTGTTTGGTTAATTTCGGAGTTGCTCAATTCCACAATTCTCTTCGTGCCCATTCGTGTCTCTTCGTGTGGACCTCGTTTCGAGGCGAATTCGTGGTTACGACTGGATTCGGGTCCCGAGTTCAGCCCTTGACTGAGCATTAAAACCGGTTAAGATAACCCTGAGTGGACGATTTCATATTTCGAGTCGATGACCGCTTAATTCACGGCCAGGTCACTGCCGGCTGGGTTCGACCTCTTGGAATCGAACGGATTGTGCTTGTCAATGACGCAGTGGCGACGGACGAATGGGAACGGGAAACCTACAGCCTCGCGGTGCCTGCCGGGGTGAAAACGGTAATTCTATCGATCAGCGAAGGCATAGAATTTTTGAAAAATACCAGCGATAAGAAAAAAACGATGGTAGTAGTCACATCACTCAAAGATACGGTAGAACTGTTAGAAGGCGGAATAATGATTAAAAAAATCCATATCGGAGGGCTGCATTTTGAAACCGGCCGGCGCTGCATTGCCCCCTACATTTGCTTCAACGGGAACGACGGCGAGTACTTGAAGAAAATCGCCGAACGTGGAATCAAAATTGAAGGGCGCGAAATTCCGGGCGGCCCGAGCCTTGATGTCGTTACGCTCTTTCTCGGAGCCCAATCCAGATGACCCTGATTCTTCTTTTGAGTGTACTCGGCGGCTTGATTCTCTTAGACAAATGGGCGCTGGGCGAATTCGGCATCTCCCAACCGCTGGTCAGCTGCCCGCTCTTGGGTTTGATCTTTGGTGATTTTTCAACCGGCCTCAGCCTGGGAATTGCTCTCGAACTGGTGTGGATCGCAGGATTGCCCCTGGGCGGCAAGGTCCTGCCCGACGGTCAGGCCGCGGGCGTGGTGGGTATGGCGAGCTATATCCTCGGCCGGCCCTATGCCACTCCAGACCATCTTATCTTCGCAAGTTTATTATTCGCTGCCCTTGCCAGTTTGTTAGGAGGCCATACCGACCTCCTCGTTCGACGCTTCAATTCTTCCCTGTTTCGCCGGGCAATCAACCACCCCACACCAGCGAAGATTGTCCGTTATCATTTCTTGGGGTTGGTAACCTCCTTTCTCCGCGGCACAATTTTGGTGCTGATCATGCTGCTCTTCTTTTTTGTCCTGCTCCCGTTAACAAAGTACCTGCCCCAATTCAACTCGGAAGAACTGCTGAGTCTTCCCCTGGGTATTGGCATCGCCTCCCTCTTTATCCTCTTTTTCACCCGCCGCCGCATTCCATTTATTCTAACCGGTTTTATTTCCCTGGGAACCGTATGGGTTTTATTGAAACTGTTAAAGGTTTTTTAGGATTCCTCTTCCTTCAAACCTCCTGGTCGTTTGACGGCAGGCAGAGTTTAGGATTTCTCACCACTCTCTCCTGGCTGACCAAAAACAAACAAGAGCGGGAAGGTTTTTTAAACCGGTTTTCCCGGCCGTTCAATACCAACCCCTATACCGCATCGTTCGCTCTCGGTTCTCTCTTACGAGAAAAAGATCGACCCCATGAGAGCTTAGGCCAAATCCTCGGCGCCTACGGTGACGACTTTTTCTGGCATACCCTCCGCCCTGCGATTGCCGGTCTTTCGGTACTCTTAGGACTCGCCGGTGCCGGCTGGGCACCGATTCTCTTCATCGTCCTTTTTAACAGTATCGCCCAGGGGATCCGTTTTGCCGGCTTACCCCTCGCCTATGCCCGCGGACGGCAGGTAGTGCTCGATTTCGGCCGCTTGCTCTACCGCATCACGCCGGTAATCCAGCTTTTCGCTTCCTTTATGGTCGGAATGCTGCTCTTCCTCTTTTTTCACACATTTCTCCTCAAAGGTTCAATCGGCTACCTCTCAATACCGGCGTTTATCCTTGCTCTCCCCTGGCTCCTGCAGCGGCTGCCGCCATCGTATCTGCTGATTATTTATTTAGCCCTCGTCTGCACCATTAAAATTATTCTATGATTAGCGAAAAAATAACCATCGAGAACGAGGTCGGACTCCATGCCCGACCGGCAGCACTCTTTGTTAAGACCGCAGACCGTTTTAAATCAAAAGTTACGCTCGAAAAAGACGGAATTAAAGTCAACGGCAAATCGATCCTTTCGATCCTGACGCTGGCAGCGGAAAAGGGCAGCGAACTCGTGTTGATTGTCGAAGGAAAAGACGAGCACGAGGCATTTGCCGCGCTCAAAACAATTTTAGCCGGAACCGATGACCAGACGTGAGCAAATAGTACGGGGAATCCCGGTATCGCCAGGTTTTGGTTTAGGCCGGGTTTTTATCTACACCCGCAGCTTGCCTGAAGTTCTGGAAAAAGAAATTTCTCCCGAAGCCCTATCCGAAGAGCAGCAACGATTTACCCGAGCGATTGCCGAAACCGGAGTGGAGCTGACGCAGCTCAAAGAACGGGTCAAGACCCAGCTCGCCCAGAATTTCTCCGACTTTATCGACGCCCAGCTTGAGATGTTGAAGGATGAAGAAGTAATCACCGAAACCCTCCGCTTCGTTCGTGAACGACAGCGCAATGCCGACTATGCCTACTCCGAAGTGATTAAACGTATTTCGACGCCGATCGCTCAATCGAAAGTCGATTTTTTCAAAGAACGGATCGCCGATATTCGCGATGTCGCAAGCCGGGTCTTGAAGAATCTCGCCCACACCATCTCAACCTCGATCCTGGATACCAAACCGGGCTCAATCGTCGTCGCCCATGACCTCCCTCCTTCGGAAGCCTGTCTCTTGGATCCCGGACGGGTTTCAGGAATTGCGGTTGAACTGGGGGGCAAAACTTCGCATACCGCAATTATGACCAAAGCGTTAGAAATCCCGGCGGTGCTCGGGGTCGAAAACCTGCTCCAGCGAGTAACCGCTGATCAACCCATGATCATCGACGGCAACCGGGGAATTGTCATCGTCAATCCGACCGAAAAGCGAAATCGATTTTACAAAGGCGAGCGGGAACGATTTTTAAAATTCCGCCAATCATTGGTCGAATTGGCACCGGTGGAAGCGGTCACCGAAGACGGTAAGCAGTTAGACCTTTCCGCCAATATCGAATTTATTGCCGAAGCCTTTTCCGCACTCCGCTACGGCGCTCGAGGCATCGGACTGTTCCGAACCGAGTATCTCTACTTAACCCGGGGTCGGGCACCGACCGAAGACGAGCAGACCGGAGTCTTCACTGAAGTCGTCGAACGGATGAAACCGTATCCGGTCATCATCCGTACCTTCGATTTGGGTGGCGATAAAATGCTTCCCGGCTACACCGAATCGAACCCATTTTTAGGCTGGCGTGGCATCCGATTCTGCCTCGAAAATGTGGATTTCTTCAAAGGTCAGCTCCGGGCGATCTTACGGGCATCGGCCTTCGGTAATGTGAAAATAATGTTTCCGATGATTTCTACGCTCGAAGAATTGAAGCGGGCAAATCTTATCCTCCGGAAGACAAAAGAAGAACTGAAAGCCACCGGAACCCCGTTCGATGAAGACTGTGAAGTCGGAATCATGGTCGAGACCCCCTCGGCCGCAATCATGGCTGAGAGCCTCGCCCATGAATGTAACTTCTTCTCCATCGGTTCCAACGATCTTACCCAGTACACCCTGGCCGTCGACCGGGGCAACGAGAAAGTAGCTAAGCTCTACGATAATTTCCACCCCGCCGTCTTGCGCTTGATTGATATGGTGATCAAAGCCGGACATAAACACGGAATCCGGGTTGGACTCTGCGGTGAATTTGCCGCCCACTCCCAGGCGATTCCCCTGCTGGTCGGATTGGGCATTGACGAGCTCTCGATGTCGCCGATTGCTCTGCCCCTGGCGAAAAAGATAATCCGTTCCCTCGACACCCAGAAAGCCGGGGAGCTCGCCCGCCGGGCGATTGAATTCAATACTCCGTTGGAGGTTATTCGATTCTTAAAACGCGAGCTGCCGAAGAAGTTCCCCGGATTAGGCACTTTTATCGCCCAGGAACAAAAAATATGTTCGATTTAATCTACCGTCTGCCGGAAGAGATGGAAGACGCCCGGCATATCACCCAGCCGGTATCGTTCGGCTCCCCGACAGAAATAAAAACCATTGTCGTTGCCGGTATGGGCGGTTCTGGAATCGGCGGAGATATTCTGGGGGCATTACTCTTTCATCGGCTGCCGGTCTTGGTCGTCAAAGATTATCTTCCCCCCGAGTATCTGGATGGTTCGCACCTGGTCTTTGCCGTAAGCTATTCCGGTAACACCGAAGAAACCCTGAGTTTTTATGAACACGCCCGAGCCCGCGGGGCGGCAATTATCTGCATAAGCTCGAACGGCACCCTTGCCGAACGAGCTCGGAAACACGACTACCCGCTGGTTACCCTCCCCACCGGCTATCCACCCCGGGCTGCGATCGCCTACCTCTTCCTGCCCATGTTCGTTGCTCTCCAAAAAATCGGCATCATCAAAGACCGGTCCGCCGACCTCGACGAAACGATCGGGTTATTGAAGGCAAAACGGGACGACTATAACAAAGCAACCGAGGCTCTGGCAATCGGGCTGGTAAATAAAATTCCCATCATTTATTCTGCCGCCCGGATTTTGGACCCGGTTGCCTATCGCTGGCGCTGCCAGTTCAACGAAAATGCAAAAGTCTTTGCCCATAGCCATTCCTTCCCTGAGCTTGACCATAACGAAATTGTCGGAATGGGGTGGCCGAAGGAGTTACGTGATCTTGCGTATCTCATTATCCTGCAGGACCCCGGTGGTGCCGGCGCAAGAAATCGTCAGCGTGCCGCCCTCACCTTAGAAATTCTTAAAGGCGCTTTCGCCCAAAGCCGGGAACTCACTCCTGACGGTACAAGCGAACTTGCACGCATCTTCTCGGCTATTCTTTTCGGTGATCTGCTCAGCTTTCATCTGGCAAAGGCGCGCGGGGTAGACCCATTACCGGTCGAGCGGATTGAAGAACTGAAGCGAAGGCTTGGGAAATGAAAAAAACAAATCTTACACCACAAAGCTCACAAAGAACACAAAGTAATCTCTTTGTTTGGAAATTAAATTCTTTTTGCCCTGTGTGCTCTTTGTGGTTCAATCTTAATTCGTGTCCATTCGTGGTTTCTGCGGCTCATCAATGAAAATCATTATTCCGGCAGCCGGTCAAGGCAGGCGGCTTCAACCCTACACCTTCACCACCCCCAAGGTCCTGATACCCGTCGCCGGGAAACCAATTATCGGCCATATCTTCGATCGGTTAATGAATCTCCATCCCGAAGAGATACTGACGGTCATAAATCCCCAACAGCAGGGACCGATTCAAAAATACTTGGAAACCAACTTTGACCTGCCGGTACGATTTGTCGAGCAGGAGGCTCCACTGGGCTTGGGAGATGCAGTGAGGCTCGCGCTTAACCTCTGTCCGAATTCACCGGTTTTGATCCTCTTAGGCGACACGATCCTTGAACTGGATGTTGCGGGAATGGTTGGTCCCGATAACCGCATCGGCGTTCAGGCGGTTAATGACCCCCGCCGATTCGGGGTCGTTGAAATAAAAGACGGGTCGATTTGCCGGGTAATCGAAAAACCCGAGACCCCCCCGACCAATCTTGCGATCGTCGGCATCTATTATTTCAACGATTCCCTTCCGCTCGCTGCGGCGTTAGAAAAACTGGTTCGAGAAAACCGAACGACCGGCGGCGAGTACCAACTTACCGACGGCTTTCAACTGATGATTGACGCCGGGGTTACGATAAAAACGTATCCGGTGAAAAAATGGCTCGACTGCGGCACGGTCGAATCGCTGCTCACCACCAACCGTTATCTATTGGAAAAAAATCAGTCCTACGACCTGCGAGAAGGGACGGTTATTGTTCCGCCCGTCTTTATCGCCCCATCCAGCCATATTGAATCTTCTACGATCGGCCCGTACGCCACCATCGGTGAAAAAACTGAGATTCATAACTCGACCATCCGCGATTCGATTATTGACGAAGGCGCGATGATTGAAAACGCGGTTATCGAAAAATCGTTCATCGGCAAGAACACCGAGGTTCGCCGGCCGGCTCGACTACCGTAAGCACCGAGCAAAGTTTTACTTCATTCGTTTGTTCTACCGGCAGCAGTCTTTTTCAATCCGACTACTCTACTATCTCAATCAGCTTGTGTTTCGACCTCAGCCCCGCCCGAATGACAATCTGCGACTTCGCAACTCCCAAAAACTCCGACAACACCCGTATTACCGCTTCATTCGCCCGGTTGTCAACCGGCGGTTCTTTTACATAGATCACATAGCCGGAGGCGGTTTTTTCAACTTTTTCTTGTTTCGATTTTGGTTTAATGGTAACCGACAGACGCATGGTTGAATTCTTAAGCCGTTCTTATCCCTGCATTGCTATCGAACTATCTGCTCCATCCCATAAAACCCCGGCGGCTTTCCGATAACAAACCGTATCGCCTTGATCACCCCCTGGGCAAAGGCTAACCGGCTGGTTGCTCGGTGCACCAGTTCTAATCGCTCCCCTTCCTGGGCAAAGATGACCGTGTGTTCGCCCACGATATCGCCCGCCCGGACCGACACCACCCCGATCTCGTCCTTTGATCGCTCCCCCGTTATCCCCTCCCGACCATAGACGATTTTTTTTGCTTTTTTGATTTCTTTCAAAATCTCAGCCAATTTTTTGGCGGTTCCGCTCGGCGCGTCCTTCTTTTTATTATGATGAATTTCAATGATTTCAGCATCGAAGTCTTCGCCCAGGACCTTAGCCGCTTCGCCGGTTAATGTTAATAGCAGATTCACGCCGATCGAAAAATTGGGTGAAAAGACGACCGGAACCTTCCGGCTCAGCTTTTTGATCTCCGCCATTTGACTTTCCGAAAATCCGGTCGTGCCGATGATATATGGCTTTTTGAATTTTGCCGCAATCTCCAGGTTTTTTAGGGTAGCTTCGGGCAAAGCAAACTCGACTACCATATCTGATTTTTCAATAATTTCACCCAAATCACTTACGATCTTCCCTTTACCAAGAGTTTTCCCGATCTCAGGGTTGCCTTTCACCTCGACCCCGCCCACCAGCTCCATATCGGACTGGCGTGAGATGAGGTTAGCCACCTCTTTCCCCATTCTTCCACCCGCTCCAACAACGATAATCTTAATCATCTTCAAACGAATCTAACAGACCTGAAGGTCTGTTTCTACAGGATTTATTCGTGTCATTCGTGGAGTGTTCTCTGTGTCCTCTGTGGTTTCATTTCAATAATCCATAATCTCTCAGAGACTTTTTAATGACTTCAAGGTTCTCAGCCGAAGGTGGCAAGAGCGGCAGCCGCGGTTCGCCCGCGGGCATGCCCAACAAATCCATCGCCGCTTTAATCGGAATCGGATTCGTTTCGATAAACAGGGCTTTGCACAGCGGAAACAATTTCAAATGGAGCCTCTGGGCTTGGTCAGTTTTTTTCTCAAAGAAATGTTCAATCATTAATGCCACATCCACCGGAACAATATTGGCGGCGACTGAAATAACACCTTTGCCGCCCACCACCAGGATCGGCAGCGTCAACGAATCGTCGCCCGACAGCACGGTCAACCGGTCACCGCACCGGCTGACGATTTCCGAAACCTGGTCCAGGCTGCCTGCCGCTTCTTTGACCGCCATAATATTTGGACAATCTCGTATCAGTCGTTCAAAAGTTTTGGGGAAAATATTCACTCCGGTTCGGCCGGGAATATTATAAATAACAATCGGGATATCTACCTGGTCGGCGATGGTTCGAAAGTGGCGATAAAGCCCTTCCTGGGTTGGTTTATTGTAATAGGGAGCAACTACTAAGGCACCATCCGCCCCAAGTTCCTTCGCCCGTTTGGTGAGTTTAACCGACTTTTCGGTGGAGTTGGTTCCTGAACCGACTATTACCGGCACTCGATGGTTTGCGGTTTTAACCGTCGCCTCGACTACCGCCTCCCACTCCGCTTCGGTCAAAGTCGGCGATTCACCGGTCGTCCCGCACGGCACTAGACCGGCGGTCTTATTATTTATCAAAAATTCGATATTCTTTTTCAGACCATCTAAATCGACAGTGCCGTCTTTGAACGGCGTCACCAATGCGACAATCGAACCTTTGAACATTAACCCTCCTTGAATAGCTAATAAATCCTATCTGTTTTTAACACTGCGTCAAGGGAAAAAGATAACCTGCCCTTTGTGCGGGGGAAAAATAAGCCCCAAACCAGAATTTGCTTTTGTTATAGGACTTTCTTAAGTTGCGCTACTTTCTTTCGTTATCCTGTCGAATTAAAATTTCGCCTAACGTTTTGCGGATAAAAGAAGTTGCCGAAGGAAATTTGGGGGAATCTATGATTTCCCTTTTATCCGCTGTTGTATGACCCGAAGGGCAAAGTTGCGAAGAAACCGCCGAGTTCCGAAGCCCGCCATAATTTAAATCTTCAGTCATTAGAGTTACCTCTTTTTGATTAATTCCACACTTTCCTTAAGAGCAATTCCACTAAGGATACCCTTGAGAATTTTGGCTTTGGTTTTAGTATCGTTCGTTTTGATTTTGCATTTTTTTATTTTTTGAGTTGCTTTACCCAATGAATTTTTAAGAGCTGTTAAATCAAGTAAAGCCGCAGATTTGCAGTAAAAACTTCTCGATCTTCCATCATCAAAATTAACTATCATTGTTTCGAGTAATTTAATTCGCTTTTTCTGTTGTCCTACGAACTTTTCAATTCCATGTTCTTTTATAAAATTCAAATTCGGCATGACTTTCTTGTATGGTGGGTAAGAAGAAGATTCTTTCAATTGCAGATATTCTTTATCAGTTTT
>CAYHGV010000011.1:0-40945 GCA_964356135.1 uncultured bacterium | reverse complement strand
AACCCAATAACCCCGTCATCATTTAACCGATCACCATTTAACCAATTATCTTTGACCAACAACCTTGACGTCGTGGAAGGCGATTTACGCGACTTCGACATCTTACGCGATGCAATGAAAGGGGTTGAAATCGTCTTTCATCTGGCGGCATTGCCTTCGGTTTACCGCTCGATCTTGGCGCCCCATACGACCAATAATGTCAATATCACCGGTACCCTGAACGTCCTCCAGGCCGCCCGGACGAACGGTGTCAAACGGGTGGTCTATGCCTCTTCTTCTTCGATTTACGGAGATTCGCCGGCTTTGCCCAAAACCGAAACTTTGCTCCCCCAACCGCTTTCACCGTATGCGGTCTCCAAGCTTGCGGGTGAACACTACTGCCGGTCGTATTCACACATCTATGGCTTGGAAACAATCACCCTGCGCTATTTCAATGTCTACGGTCCGTATCAGGACCCGTCTTCGGAATATTCAGGCGTTATCGCAAAATTCATCAATGCCTTCCTTGCCGGCAAGCCACTCACGGTCTACGGTGATGGAGAACAATCGAGGGATTTCACTTATGTTGATGATATTGTCGAAGCGAATATACTTGCAGCACAAGCAAAAATTTCCGGAGAGATCTTCAATGTTGCGGGCGGTAACCGGTTTTCCCTCAACCAGATGATAGAAATATTAAAGTCCATATTTAATAAAAGTGATTACAAGGTTACCTATACCAGAGCACGGGCGGGCGATGTCCTGCATTCCCAGGCAGATATTACCAAAATCAAACAGCGCCTCGGGTTCAGCGCCAAAATTTCTTTTGAAACGGGATTACAAAAAACCGTCGATTGGTATCAAGCAAATCGTCCTTGACAGAAGGACAAAAAGAGGATAAATTTTCTCTAAAAAAGGGACAAATATGATATGCAAGGAAATGATCGAAGGCAAGGAGGCGAAATGCCAAACATTACAATAAAGAGCGATAAGCCCCTCATTCTCATCTCTGTTGAAGAGTATGAAAATATGAAAGAGACACTTGAGCTTCTTGTTCTCTATCCGAAATTACTCGATGAGTTAAAAGAAGAACGGGTGAGAATGGATAAAGGTGATTTTATTACGCTCAAGGATTATAAAAAGAAATATAAACCTTAATTGTGTTTGAACTTCGTTTAGCCAATCAAGCAGAAAAATTCTTGGATAACATTCACAAAACTAATCGTAAATTATTTACTCATTTCATTCGGTCATTTGACCGACTTGCCGTGAATCCGTATATCGCCAAATCTTTGGTTGGAAATCTCAAAGGATACTATTCCCACCGAGTGGGAGATTACAGGATAATTTTTGAAATCGATCAGGGGAAATCATTAATTTACGTTGAAAAAATTATCCATCGCAGTATTGCCTACAGATAATATTTCATCATTCACTTCTTACTTCTAACTTCTTACGTTTTACGACTTTCGACGCAACGAACTCAATGAACGCTAGTGACGCAAAGAACGCAAGCAACGCTTTAACCTTAAACCTTTAACCTTTCTCTTCATAAAGTGAGAATCGAAGACGTTTTTCGATCTTTAGAAAGAGGCAAAGTAAAATACGCCGTCGTTGGCGGTGTCGCGGTTGTGCTGTATGGCTATGTTCGATTTACAAACGATATCGATTTGGTTGTTGATTTTTCAAAAGAGAATGTTAAAAGATTTATCCGGGTCCTATCCCGGTTGCATTTTCAACCCGGTGTTCCAATCGTCGCCTCGGACCTTGCCGATTCCAGGAAGCGTGCGCAGTGGAAGAAAGAGAAAAACGCGAAGGTGATAACTTTTTATAACCCGGACACGCCATTATTGACTATCGATGTTTTATTGATTAAAACTTTGTCTCAGACAAGAACAACAAAGAAAAAAATCGATGATTTCGAAATCCGGGTCATAGCGTTCGATGATTTAATTAGAATGAAACGAGCAGCCGGCAGACCTGCCGATTTGATTGATATCGAAAAGCTAAAGAAATTAAGCAGGGAGTGAATCGATGAACGCACTCGGGATGTGCCGAGATGCCTCCAATGTTGCGGAAAAAACCTTTAAAAACCTATGAAAAATCAAATTTTTGAGTTGAAAAAAAAACCAAAACAGATGTTCTTCGCCACAACCCACGAGAATCTGATGGCTTTGGAGCTTCTGCGCGATTTCGTCGAAAAAATTGTGCCGATAAAAGTGTTCATGAAAAATCTAACTCTTAGGGGAGTCGATACATCCAATAAGAGGTTGTGGGTTCTGCGCGAAAACTTAGGGTATGACGAGGCGGAGTTTGCCCGGTTGGTGAATATCCGGCTGAAGCGCTATCGCCGGTTCGAGAAGAATGGTGTTGTAATACCGTTGACGGTTTTAAGGGGAATCGAAAAGCGGTTTTCGATACCCCGGGAATGGTTGCGCTGCACCCAGCCGATGCTGCCGATACCGAAGAGCGAGCATGGATAATTACGATGGCTAAAAAAATCTGGGTTATCAAGCACCATTCTTTTTCTTCGAAAAATAAATTCGATGCTGCCAATAGGTTTGACGATGCGTACTATCTACGTATGACCCGGAGAGAAAGAATCGAGACGATGCAGTTCTTGCGCGAGATGTATCTCAAAATTGATAAAGGAGCTATTCGTGCAGGTCGAGAAAGACTTCGAAGACTTTTTAAGATTATTAAACAAATTTAGGGTTCGATACTGCATCCAAACGCAATAAACCCTGGTGACGCAATGAACGCTCCTAACGCAATGAACCCAAGTAACGCGAGTAACGCAATTACTTAATGACTCAATAACCCCGATGACTCATTTAACCTTTATCCTTTATCCTTTCCCTTATTACCCTTTATCCATTAACCTTCAACCTTTATCCTTTTAATTATGCCTCACATCGCCGTCATCGGCACCGGATATGTCGGGTTGGTCTCAGGAGTCGGGCTTGCCGATTTTGGACATTATGTAACCTGCGTGGATAAAGACAACCGGAAAATAAGCCTTTTACGAAACGGAGAAGTTCCTATCTACGAACCAGAGTTAAAGGAATTGTTGGATAAAAATGTAACTATGGGCAGATTGACATTTAGTGAGGATATAGATTATGCGATTAGAGAAAGCAAAGTGATTTTTATTGCCGTTGGCACTCCTGTCCAGAAGGATGGGACTGTTGATTTGACCCAGGTGAAAGAGGTATCGAAGAAAATTGTAGATAACCTGAACGGTTATAAACTTATTGTAATAAAAAGTACGGTTCCAGTAGGTACTAACCGGCGGATGTTCAATTTTATTAAAAAACGTATTGGCACCAGGCGTTTTGATGTCGTTTCCAACCCGGAGTTTTTAAGGGAAGGGAAAGCAGTACATGATTTTTTCCATCCCGATCGGGTAGTCGTAGGATACCAAAATGAAAAAGCGAAAGATCTGGTAGAAGATATTTATCGATCTCTTTATCTTATAGAGACTCCGTTTATATTCTGCAACTGGGAAACTGCGGAGTTAATAAAATATGCAGGTAATGCATTTCTTGCAACCAAAATTACCTTTATTAATCAAATAGCAGACCTGTGTGAGAAAGTTGGGACGGATATTCATATAGTCGCAAAGGCAATAGGTATGGATGGTAGAATAGGTTCAAAATTTTTACATCCGGGTCCTGGCTATGGAGGTAGTTGCTTACCCAAGGATACAAGAGCCCTCGTTGCTATTGCTCAGAAATACGGTTTGAAAATGTCGGTTATCCAAGAAATAAATCGGTCTAATGAAATGCAGAAAAAAATGATAGTCGATAAATTTATTAACATTGTCGGGAATCCGAAGGGTAAAAAAATAGCAGTTTTAGGACTTGCTTTTAAAGCAGGAACAGATGACATAAGGGAATCCCCATCGATCGTCGTAATAGAGGAACTTGTAAAAAGAGGTGCGAAGGTGAATGTCCATGACCCTCAGGCTCTAAAAAATGCAAAAGAATATTTTAAAAATCATGTAAATTATAGTGAAAATGAATATGAAGCATTAAAGGATGCTGATGCTATGGTGATATTGACAGAATGGAACGATTACCGGAATATCGATTTAAATAAGTGTAAAAAATTGATGAAAGGGAAAATAATTTTTGACCTAAGGAATGTTTTGAATCCGGAAGACGCTAAAAAAATTGGGTTTAAGTATTACGGAAGGGGAAGAAGATAAGATGAAACACTTGAAAAAGCGGAACAGGGATTCGGCTTTAAGACAAAAACAACATTCAAGGAAGGATTAGAAAAAACGATCGCCTGGTTCGTCTCCGCCCAAGAAACAAAATGAACCAACTAAACCAATTAAACCAACCAAACCAATCAAACCAATCAAACGCCCCACCCTCTATCACTGTCATCAAACCATCCCGCGGCTGGATTCCCCTCGACCTCAAAGCATTCTGGGAATATCGCGAGCTTCTTTATTTCCTCACCTGGCGGGACATAAAAATCCGCTACAAACAGACCCTGATCGGTGCCGGCTGGGCGATTTTGCAACCGTTTTTTACGATGATTGTTTTTACTATCTTCTTCGGGAGAATGGCGAAGGTCCCTTCAGAAGGGGTCCCGTATCCGATATTTTCCTATGCCGGGTTATTGCTCTGGACTTATTTTTCAACTGCGGTAACCAATTCAAGCAATAGTCTGGTCGGCAGCTCCAACCTCATTTCGAAAATCTATTTTCCCCGCCTGATTATGCCTTTATCTTCAGCTCTTGCCGGAATTCTCGACTATTTCATCGCGTTAAGTATTTTAATTGTTATGATGTTTATTTATCACATCACCCCTTCTCCTCTGCTCCTCCTGCTCCCCGTCCTGCTCCTCTGTTCCTTCTTTGCTGCTTCCGGCGTCGGCCTCTGGCTTTCAGCCATCAATGTCAAATACCGGGATGTCCGCTATGCCATACCGTTCTTAATTCAGATCTGGCTCTTTGCCACGCCGGTAATTTATCCTGCTTCCATGCTGCCTGAAAAATACCGCTGGATATTGGCTTTAAATCCGATGGGAGGATTGGTTGAAGCCCACCGGGCATGTATCCTCGGAAATCAACCTATCAACTGGCAGAGCTTAGCCATTTCGTTGGGGGTGACCGTGTTTATCTTCGTCACCGGTGCTTTCTATTTCAGAAGAATGGAGAGATTTTTTGCAGATATCATCTAACGAGAGATGTGAGATGTTAGATGTAAGATTCAAGATGTAAGTGTAAAGGAGGTTGAAAAATGAACAGTTATAAAAATGGTGAAGGGTATAAGAAATTAAAAATATATCAGTTTGCACACACATTAGCCGTAGATGTTCATAAAATGTCTTTGAAATTGCCCAAGTTCGAAATGTTTGAAGAAGGAAGTCAAATCCGAAGGTCTTCAAAGTCTGTTTCGAGTAATATTGTGGAAGGTTATGCCTTAAGAAGATACAAACAGGAATATCTGCACTATCTTTTGCGTGCATTGGGATCAAGTTTAGAAACTGTGGAGCACTTAGATTATTTAATAGAAACTGAATCTATGAAGGATAAAGACCTTTACGAATCGCTTCATGATGGCTATGCTGAGTTAAATCGTATGCTTTATAGTTTTATTGAATCTGTTGAATTGCATCATGACATTACCCGCGTCGGCAAGATAAGGCAATGAGGTATCTTCAATCTTTCATCTTCCTATCTTCTATCTTCTTAACATCCTCCATCCTCTATCTACTATCCTCTACCTACCATCTTCAATCCTCCATCTTTCACCTCCCATCTCCCATCCTTCATCTTACATCTCCCATCTTCCATCTTCCATCTTTAATCTATGCCTGAAACCGCCATCCGCGTCGAAGCCCTCTCCAAGCGCTACAAAATCGGCCAACGCGAGCGCTATTACACCCTCCGCGATTCTCTTTCGAATTTGGTAAAAGCCCCCTTCCGCCGTCTCTCCCACTCCGTTCTTAAAAGTCAAATTCCCAAAACCAATGCAATCAACCAAACTAATGAAACCAACCAAACCCTTGAAACCAATCAAACCAACAACTCCATCTGGGCTCTCAAGGATGTCTCCTTCGAAGTCAAACATGGAGAAGTAGTCGGAATTATTGGCAGAAATGGTGCTGGAAAGACGACCCTTCTTAAAATCCTCAGTCGCATCACCGAACCTACCGAAGGTTATGCTGAAATCTACGGCAGGGTAGGTTCTCTGTTAGAAGTAGGCACCGGTTTTCATCAAGAGCTTACCGGCAGAGAAAATACCTATTTAAGCGGCGCAATTTTAGGGAT
Source organism: uncultured bacterium (assembly GCA_964356135.1). Taxonomy (GTDB): domain Bacteria; phylum Hydrothermota; class Tepidihabitantia; order CAYHGV01; family CAYHGV01; genus CAYHGV01. The sequence continues at coordinate 34,677 of CAYHGV010000011.1, read as the reverse complement.
GAAAAAAGCTGATATTGATAAGAAATTTGATGAAATTATAGCTTTTGCTGAGATCGAAAAATTCATTGATACACCGGTAAAGCACTATTCGAGCGGGATGTATGTCCGTCTTGCCTTCGCCGTCGCCGCCCACCTGGAACCGGAGATTTTGCTCGTGGACGAAGTCCTGGCAGTCGGCGATGCCGCTTTTCAGAAAAAATGCCTGGGCAAAATGGGCGATGTGGCAAAAGAAGGACGGACGGTGTTGTTTGTGAGTCATAACTTAGGCAGCCTCGCGAACCTGTGTCCGCGGACGATGCTCTTGGTGGAGGGTAGGAAGTGGAGTGAAGGACCATCAGGCGATGTCATTAGCGAATACATTGCCCTGGGCAGAGAAGACCAAGGTGAACGTGTCTGGCAGAATTCGCAGACCGCACCGGGTAACGAAAAAGTTCGTCTTCATGCGGTTCGAATTGTTTCAGGTGGTGAAGTGACGGCAGATGTGGATATTCAGGAAGACGTGCATGTTCAAGTAGAATTCTGGAACCTGAAACCAGGTGCACGGGTCTCTACGAGCATCCATCTCCTGGATAAGATGGGGGTAGGCGTTCTTGCTTCCGCAAACACGCATTCGGCAAACCTGATAAGGGATGAGTGGTTCGGGAAGTCCCATCCGGCGGGTTTATATCGAACGGTTTGTACGATACCGGGTAATTTTCTAAACGAAGGCAGATACAGCATAAATGCTATTGTGTTGACCGATGTTACGCACACCGAGGTGTTTGCCCGGGAAGTAGTGTCTTTCACGGTACATGACACCGGTGCTATGCGTAAGGAATATGGCGGTGAATGGCTGGGAGTAGTGCGGCCGAAGCTGGCATGGCAAACTGAGTATATAAGCCCTTTGAGTAAAGTAATGAACAAGGAGAAAGTATCATGAAAGTTGTTATTCTCTGCGGTGGTCTTGGCACCCGACTTCAGGAAGAGACCACGGTCAAGCCAAAACCCATGGTTGAAATTGGCGGCTATCCCATTCTTTGGCACATCATGAAGATATATTCCTTTTATGGTATAAATGAATTTGTCATTGCACTCGGTTCCAAAGGCGAAGTTATTAAAGATTATTTTTTGAATTACCTTAATTACAATTGTGATCTTACAATAGAATTGTCTACGGGCAATGTTAAACGGCATAATACCCATGGCGATGAATGGAAGGTCCATCTGCTGGAAACAGGTTATGATACGCAAACCGGCGGCAGGATAAAGAGAGCAATGCAATTTGTCGGTAGAGAGCGGGTGATGGTCACGTATGGAGATGGGCTGGCAAATATTAATATTTCGGAACTATTAAAATTCCACACGACCCACGGCAAATTGGCTACTTTAGCAGCAGTACGGCCGCCATCCCGGTTTGGCGAGGTAATTTTCAAGGGCGACCACGGTGTTGATTTTACGGAAAAACCTCAAGTGGGCGAAGGTTGGATAAATGGGGGTTTCTTCGTGCTGGAGCCGGCAGTAGCGGATTACATTGAAGGAGATAATACCCCATTTGAGCGCTATCCACTTGAGACATTGTCAAAAGAAGGTCAGCTGATGGCATACCGGCATGATGGTTTCTGGCAGCCGATGGATGTAATCCGGGAAAAACAATTTCTTGAAAAGCTTTGGCAAAGCGGAAGTCCGCCCTGGAAAGTCTGGTAAATGTTTAATCCGGAAATTTGGAAGAACAAAAAAGTACTTGTCACCGGTCACACTGGATTTAAAGGGTCGTGGTTGTCTATGTGGCTGAAAATGTTAGGAGCGAAAGTAATTGGCTATGCACTCGAACCTTACACAGAGTGGGATAATTTTGTCGTCACTGGTTTAGAGAGCAAGATAACCTGTGTTCTGGGCGATGTCCGCGATTATCAAAATCTGATTACTATTTTTAACGAATATGAGCCAGAATTTGTTTTCCATCTTGCCGCCCAACCGCTGGTTAGAGAATCCTATATCGACCCTAAAGGAACTTATGATGTCAATATTGGAGGAACGGTCAATGTTCTTGAATCCTGCAGGCTTACAGAATCTGTAAAAGTAATGGTCAACGTAACTTCCGATAAATGTTATGAAAACAGAGAATGGGTGTGGGGTTATAGAGAAAATGACAGGTTAGGAGGTTATGACCCCTACAGTTCAAGCAAGGCTGGAAGTGAAATTGTAACCCAGGCGTACAGGAATTCTTTCTTTGATCCGGAAAGAAATAACGACCGCAGGAAAAGTCTTTCATCGGCGAGGTCGGGAAATGTTATCGGCGGTGGTGATTGGCGAACCGACCGGCTGGTTCCCGATTGCATCCGGGCATTAGAGAAAAGTGAAGCTATCATTATTAGGAACCCCAATGCCCTCCGCCCTTGGCAACACGTGCTTGAACCACTTTATGGATATTTATTGTTGGCATCTAAAATGGCAGAAGAACCCAGGACGTATTGCGGAGCTTGGAACTTTGGCCCGGAAGAAAAATCCTTGAAGTCGGTGGGTGAGATTGCCGATTTGGTTATTGAAAATTGGGGTAAAGGGTCCTGGAAAAGTCATCGGGATGATACTGCTCCGTATGAGGCACAAACTTTACGACTGGATAGTAGCAAAGCCAGGACTTTTCTCGGCTGGAAACCTGTTTGGAGTATCGAGAAGGCGATAAAGGCAGCAGTTGATTGGTACAAGAATTACAAAGTAAAGGATATGTATGAATTCTGTGAGAAACAGATAGAATCATATATGGATTCCATCGATTAGATTTAGAAAATGAAACAGAAAGAAATCAAGATAAGAAAGGCGATTTTCCAAAAAGTCAAAGCGTTGTATGAACTTAATTTTAAAAGCAGGTCTTTTATACCAGGAAAAACACCCGTGAGATATGCCGGCCGCGTTTTTGATGAAAAAGAATTAATTAATTTGGTTGATGCTTCTTTGGATTTCTGGTTGACAACCGGCAGATACGCTGAAGAATTTGAATCAAAATTTGCAGAATACTGTGGTGTTTCTGATGCAATCCTGGTTAATTCCGGTTCGTCTGCTAATCTTGTTGCCCTAAGCGCCTTGACGTCTCCAAAACTGGGCACCAGGCGTTTACAGCCCGGTGATGAAGTCATTACCGTAGCCGCTGGTTTTCCGACAACAGTTAACGCGATTGTCCAGAATAGGCTGATACCGGTATTTGTGGATATAACCATTCCAACCTACAATGTAGATGTAACTCAACTGGAATCGGCACTGAGTGAACGCACTCGTGCTGTCATGTTAGCCCATACGCTTGGCAACCCATTTGATTTAGAAGCTGTAATGCGCTTTATCCAAAAGCATGATTTATGGCTTATCGAAGATTGCTGTGATGCAGTAGGGGCGACCTATCAAGGACAGAAAGTTGGAACCTTTGGACATCTTGCTACCGTGAGTTTTTATCCGGCACACCACATCACGATGGGCGAGGGAGGATGCGTCCTGACAAATGATTCCCTGCTCAAAAACCTTGTGAAGTCTTTTAGAGATTGGGGGCGGGATTGCTGGTGCGAACCAGGCAAGGAGAACACGTGCGGCAAGCGGTTTGATCGGCAACTCGGGGAATTGCCCCGTGGCTACGATCATAAATACGTCTATTCGCACATCGGATACAATTTAAAACTGACTGATATGCAGGCAGCGGTCGGTGTAGCGCAGCTGAAGAAGCTGCCTGCCTTTATTGAAGCACGGCAGCGTAATTTCAAAACACTGTATGAAGGGCTAAAGGGCATGGAAGAGTTCTTCATTCTTCCCCAGGCAACTCCGGGAAGTGAGCCAAGCTGGTTTGGCTTCCCCCTGGCAGTGCAAACTGATGCACCTTTTACCCGCAATCAGGTGGTGGAATACCTGGAACGACACAAAATTTCCACTCGGTTATTATTTGGCGGTAATCTGGTGCATCAGCCAGCTTATTGCGACAGCGATGTTCAATATCGTATTGTAGGCGAGCTTAAGAATTCAGATTTTGTGATGAATCAGGTTTTCTGGATTGGCGTGTATCCCGGCCTTTCACGTCAAGCATTAGCGTATGTTGCTGAAATATTCCACGAATTCGTCAAGGAGACTTCACCATGGCGGTAGCAGAAGGAGCCGTCACCTCGAGGGAAGCCAATATGGATCGGTCCATCGAAACCTACAAACAAGCGGTCAGGAAGAACTTCTCCTTCCTCAAGCAAACCACGCGGCTCGATGACCTGTTTGCCAAGAGTATCCCCCTTGGGGGGGAGGGCGGTTTTCTTCTTCCCGTGTGTGAGTTGCACACGACGGATGATACCCTGATTGTGCAACTGGCTGAATGGAGAGCTGCGAATGCCTTTGCATACCCAAGCCAATTTCCGGTAACGATGTCCGGCACCGCTTCTTGGCTACGCTCGAAGCTCCTCGATGTAGAGGACCGTCTGCTATTCTTAGTGCTGGACAAACAGGGGCGTGCCGTTGGCAATCTCGGTTATGCCAACTCCATCAATGACCAGGGCGAGATGGAAATTGATAACGTCGTCCGGGGAGTTAAAGGGGCTCAACCGGGGATCATGAGCCAGGCGATGGCGGCGGCGCTCAACTGGGCGGAGGAGGTGATAGGACCAAGGCGGATTTTCCTCCGCGTATTCAGTGATAATGACCATGCTATCAACTTCTATCGCATGTTGGGTTTCCAGGATGACACGCTGCTGCCGTTGCGCAAGCATGTGGAAGGCGACGCGGTCTATTACCGACCTGTCTCCGAAGATTACCGCGGGCAGCCTGACAAATGCTTCTTGCGTATGGTGTATGTGCCTAATCGGGTTGTGGATGGTTCAGAAATGATCCTGACGGCGGGACCTTCGATTTCCGGTCGTGAGGTCAGTTACGCACTGGATGCCGCTCGCTTTGGCTGGAATCGTAACTGGAGCGGCTATCTCAAACGCTTTGAAACTGCCTTCGCCGACTATTTAGGCGTGAAGTACGCACTTAGTACATCGAGTTGCACCGGTGCGCTCCATTTGGCACTGGCTGCTCTGGGGATTGGACCAGGCGATGAGGTAATCGTTCCTGAAATCACCTGGGTAGCAACAGCCAACGTTGTGGTCTATGTTGGGGCTACGCCAATCTTTGCAGACATCGAACCGGATAGTTGGTGTCTGGATCCAGCGTCGTTTGAAGCAGCAATCACTGAGCGGACCAAGGCTGTGATACCAGTACACTTATACGGCCATCCGGCACGGATGGACCACATCATGAAAATTGCCCGAAAGCATCGCCTGTATGTTATCGAGGACGCGGCACCTTCTGTAGGAGCAGAGTGCTTAGGGCAAAAAACCGGAACATTCGGCGACCTGGCGGCTTTTAGTTTTCAAGGAGCCAAGGTTGTTGTCACTGGCGAAGGTGGAATGTTGGTTACTAACAACGACGAACTCTACAAGAAAGCCTATACGATGTGGGATCAGGGTCGGGTGCCCGGAACGTTTTGGATCAGCTCTAATGGATTGAAGTACAAGATGTCCAATATCCAGGCCGCGATTGGCTTGGCCCAATTTGAGCGGTTGGATGAATTGGTCGAGGCAAAGCGCCGTATTTTTTCCTGGTATGCCGAAGGATTGAAAGATGTGCCGCAGGTCAGTTTAAATAATGAAACGTCCTGGGCACGCAGTATTTACTGGATGACCAGTATCTTATTGAATGAGAATGCCGGCATTACGCGTGATGCATTGTGTGAGGCTCTCAAAGAACGAAATATCGATACTCGTCCGGTCTTCCCGCCGATTAGCCAGTATCCAATCTGGCTAAAATCTCAACAGCCACAACCGGTTGCCGAGCGAGTAGGAAATCGGGCTCTCAACCTGCCGAGTGGAGTATGCTTGAAACGTCAACAGGTTGATTATATCTGCAAGTGTATTGAGGAAATTATAGCTAAAAAGAGATAACAATGCAGAAGCGAAAGAAAATTCTACGAGATGAAACAGGGCTCTGTCATAAGGCAAAGCATACTAAGAAAGAAATAACTCTTGTAGGCAAACTAAGTAATGCATTCGAAAAATCACCACTTCCGTTATCCCAGCGACTACAAAATTTTCCCTCCCATGTCCGTCGCCAGGACATTGCACGCTTTCTGGTAAAATACGAAATCTTCAAGCAAAGTCTTTTTGTCAATGGCAGTGTTATTGAGTGTGGTGTGTTTGCGGGAGGGGGAATAATGACGTGGTTACACTTTTCGGCTATTCTTGAACCATACAATCATACCCGCCGGATCATTGGTTTCGATACCTTCTCCGGGTTCCCTGACATCCATGAAAAAGACGTTCGAAAAGGCTCATCCGAACATCTGCATGAAGGAGCACTCTCAACCCATGCTAAGATTAAGGCAGAGATTGAAAACCTCGTTGTCCTTCACGATCAAAATCGGCCGTTAGGACACATTCCCAAAGTTGAACTGGTAGAAGGCGATGCCTGTCAGACGATACCAGAATATGTCAAAGAAAATCCCCATCTGTTGGTCAGTTTGTTATACCTGGACTTTGATATCTACCAGCCGACGAAGGTTGCCCTTGAACATTTGTATCCACGAATTGTCAAGGGAGGAATTGTCGTGTTTGATGAATTGAACTGTGCTGAATTTTCCGGAGAGACAACAGCGTTGTTGGAGAAGGTTGATTTGAGAAAAGTAAAGCTGTGCCGCTTTCCGTTTGATCCATATATTTCATACTTTATCAAATGATAACATCGGAATTGAATTATTATAAATCTATCACGAAGCTGGCAAAAGCTATTCGTTCGCATGCCCTGCGCATGGTCCACAAAGCTAATGCCTCCCACATCGGCACTTCCCTTTCCATGGCTGATATCTTAGCCGTCCTCTATGGAAGTGTATTACGAGTGGATCCAGCTCGACCGGATTGGTCAGACCGTGATCGGTTTATTTTGAGCAAAGGGCACGGAGCTGCGGCAGTATATGCGGTGCTGGCAGAACAGGGCTTCTTCCCATTAGAGTGGCTGGACACCTACTGCCAGGATGGAACAAAATTGGCAGGGCATATCACCAGCCACGGCGTGCCGGGCGTAGAAGTATCAACTGGCTCTTTGGGGCACGGACTCTCCATCGGTTGCGGCATGGCACTGGCTGGCAAGCGGGATAGGAAACCTTATCGTGTATTTGTCATGCTAAGCGATGGTGAATGTGACGAAGGCTCCACCTGGGAAGCGGTGCTGTTTGCGCCCCACCATCGGCTCGACAATCTAATTGCCATTGTGGATTACAACAAAATTCAGAGTTTTGGGACGGTGAAAGAAGTGCTGGACTTGGAACCCCTCACAGACAAGTGGCGGGCATTTCGCTGGGCGGTTCGAGAGATTGATGGCCACAACTATGAACAGCTCGAAGATGCCCTGACCAGTACGCCCTTTGAACCAGACAAACCCAGTGTGGTCATCGCCCACACTATCAAGGGCAAAGGTGTATGCTTTATGGAAAATCAACTTGCCTGGCATTACAAATCCCCCAATGATGAGCAATTGGCACAGGCGCTTGCGGAACTGGAGCGCGGCGAATGAGAACCGCTTTCATTGAAACCCTGTTCGAACTGGCGGAACAGGACGAACGTATCTGGCTGCTTACCGGAGACTTGGGTTACTCTATAATGGAACGCTTTGCCGGGCGCTTCCCGGGTCGCTATGTAAACGTCGGTGTTGCGGAGCAGAACATGACTGGCGTCGCCGCCGGGCTGGCGCTCTGCGGTAAGGTCGTCTTCACCTATTCCATCGCCAACTTCCCGACCCTACGCTGTTTGGAGCAGATACGGAATGACGTATGCTATCACAATCTGAACGTCAAGATTGTAGCCGTGGGCGGTGGGTTGGCTTACGGTGCCCAGGGTTACACCCATCACGCGGTTGAGGACTTGGGCATAATGCGCGCCTTACCCAACATGGCAGTGATTGCGCCCGGCGACCCGATTGAGACAAGGTTGGCGACAAGGGCTATTCTGAATTGGCACGGTCCCTGCTACCTGCGTTTGGGCAAGGCAGGGGATCCCCGAGTACACGAGAATGAACCGGAGTTCCACATTGGCAAGCCGATCCTGGTTCGGCAGGGAACAGATGTGGCACTCTTGAGCACCGGCGGGGCGTTGGGAATTGCTGCCGAGGTGTCCGCTCTGCTTGGCATAGAAAATGTCAACGCCGGCGTCATCAGCATACCCTTTTTGCAGCCTCTGGACTCAACGGCACTGGCTCTCTTGGTAGACCGGATACCCCTGCTCGTGACTATAGAAGAGCACAGCCTTTATGGTGGCCTGCGCACTGCTGTTATCGAATCGCTTCAGGCGGCGCTCAAGCCTGGTGTCGAACTCTACAGTTTCGGTCTCGTTCCTGCTTGGGTTGATTCCTGGAATCAGCCGGCTGACAGCCACACATTTGCTTGCCATACTCTGACTCCCCAATTGATAGCGGAGAAGATTCTGGAGCTACGAGCAATCAAATGAGAAAGCCGATACTTTCCATTTGCATTCCGACCTATAACCGAGCGGAAATGCTCAAATTGATGCTTCAATCTCTGGTCCCTCAGGTCGCAGAATTAGGAGAAGATGTGGAGCTTGTCATTTCAGATAACTGCTCCCCGGATCACACTCAGGAAGTTATCGAATGGGCAAAGCAATTTGGTCAATTTCGCTACTTCCGCAACACTGAAAATATAGGTGCATGCCGTAATGGAATGTGCCTCGTAAACGAATATGCAACTGGAGCATTCTGCTGGTGTCTTGGGGATGATGATATGGTAGTAAAAGGGAAACTGAAAAAAATTGTTGGAATTATTAAAGCTAATCCCGATCTAAATTACTTCTACATAAATAGTTTTTTTAAAACAATAGAAGAGCGGGATCATTTGATACAAGAACAGGATTCTAATTACATTCCTACCCTAAGTGAATGCATGTGCCGTGATTTTTCAGACCATCGGATTGCCCGATGGGAAGAATTGCTAAATATCGACAATGTGAACCCACCGGTAATGTTCACCGGTAGCGTCAGCAACATATTCAGACGTTCAGTATGGCTTGCTCATTCAAGCTTACTGCGTATCGGTGATAATAATCCATATGCGTGTTTTGATACTACTTTTCCCCATATTACAATTTTAGCCCATGCAATGGTCGGGAAACCTTTATTTTATATTGGAGACCCGTGCGTAATGCAGGGGCAGGGGAGTCAGGATTGGATAGGATATTGGGGTATTATCACCCTCATGCGCCTTAATGAAGCGCTTGATTTATATGAAAGACTCGGGGTCAAGAAAAAACAACTCAAACCGATTCGCAAGAGTCTCGTGCATCAATCCGGACAGTTTGTTGCGAAAATACTTTTCAACCCAGAGACCCCCGGCCGCGAATATTTTTCTTTCCGTCAGTTTCTGTGGCGAAACAGGCATTTCCCAGGGGAATTGATGAGGATTCTTGATCGTCTTCTTCGAGTTTGGCTCTCGCTGCGTCTCCCTAAGCCGATTTACCAATCCTTGCGTGCTGCAAAGAGACAAGCTATCATGTTGCTGGCACGTCGATAGAGAATTTGGATGTTGGGATTAAGAGATGATGGCAGCCAATTTTGTTAAGCATTGGGGAAAAATATTTAAGAAGGTCATTCTCGCCACAACACCCCCGATAATTATTGCTGGTATTCGCAGAATACGGAGAATAAAAGAGCCCACCATTTCTGAAAAAATAATCAATTTCGTAATATCCAGGAAAGGTGTGAATATTCCCCAAAGACCTTGTTCTTTTGAAAAGCAAGCCAGCTTAATTGTCCCTTGTTATAGGCATGAGGTCTATTTGGAAACAACTTTCAAAAGTATTATTAGTCAGACATATAGACCTTTTGAAGTAATTTTTGTGAATGACTGTTCACCCGACAATACTCAAAACATCCTTGAAAAACTCTTTCAGAACATTCCTGCAGATATTTCATATAAGATTCTTAGATTGCCAAGAAATGTTGGCCAAAGTGAGTCAATCAATTTGGCTATCAGGTCCACCCAAGCTCAAGTTATAATGATACTGAACGATGATGATTATTTGATGCATGACGCTTTGGAGGTCGCTCTCAAGTTATTAAAAATTCACCAGGATATCTTTATGATTGGCGCACCTATCTTACAGTTTCGTGACGATAGCGACCTTCAAACTTACCCAAAATACATTAAGGATATTGTAGGGTCAAGAGAAATACAAATTCGAAAACAGGGTCCTTCAGATGCATTAAAATTTGAATCTCCCTATGATATAAACATGGCACACTCCTCGGTCACTTTTTTCAGGTATGCCTGGGAATCGGTAGGAGGATATTTCTCTGACAAATCCAAAAGAATACATATAGCAAGTGATAGGGATTTTCAAATGAGAGTATGTAGTATGTTTCCTGTTGGTGTATCTTTAATAGTTCCGTTTGCTTTTTGGAGGGAAGAAAACAGTGTGGACCAAGATTATAGTTAATATGTTAATGAGGTATAAATCTGTTAAGAATACAATTCGTCGGCTCGCCTCGAGCCGCTCGGTTGGTTTCGAACCGCTCGGTTTGCTTCAAACCGCTCGGCTCGCCTCGAGCCGCCATTATTCGTGTCCGCCACGATTCTTGGCGGATTCGTCGGCTCGTTTCGAGCGCTCGGCTCGCCTCGAGCCGCAGTCATTCGGCTAATTCGTTTGTTGAATAAGGTTTTTTAGGATGGCTAAACTATTACAGGTGAGGGTGTAACCTGCGTATTCTCTTTGTGGCTTGGCCCGAAGCTATACATACCGTCCGTTGGGTCAACCAATTGGCTGGCAAGGGGTATGACCTTCATTTGTTCCCGTCACGGAATACTGCTGCCCACCCGCAACTAAATGGCGTAACTGTCCATTTTACGGGCACGGGCACGCGCCGCTTAGTCAGGATCGGTCATTTTATTCAAAGGTTCCTCGGACTGGAGAGGCGCTCCGGCTTGAGAACGCTCTCGGCTTTGTGGGATCGTTCATTCTGGTTGGCGCAAGTAATTCGAACTATCAAGCCGGATATCGTCCACTCTCTTATGATTCCGAATGCCGGTTACCTGGTTCTGGCAGCACGTGACCGTCTCGGAGGGAAGTTCCCTGCGTGGGTCGTGACGAGCTGGGGCAGCGATATCTACCTCCATGGTCGTCTGACTGAACATGTGGACAAGGTCAAAGCTGTTCTAAAAGCTTGTGACTATTTTTCTTGCGAGTGTCAACGCGACGTACAACCAACTAAGAATATGGGGTTGCGGGGTGAAGTGCTGCCGTTGTTGCCCGCCGCAGGAGGCTTTGACCTTACACGTGTTGTGCAATTTCGACAGCCGGGATTAACCTCAGCGCGGCGATTAATCCTACTGAAGGGGTACCAGCACTGGGCAGGGCGTGCTCTTGTGGGGTTACGCGCTATCTCGTTATGTGCCAGAGAATTGCGGGGATATCGTGTTGCGATTTATCTGGCAAGCCCTGAAGTAAAAATCGCGGCTGAATTGGTTTCCCAGTCTACCGGTATTCCTATTGAAATAATTCCATTCGGCGCACACGATGATATGTTGCGTTTGAACGGGCGTGCTCGGATAAGCATCGGTTTGAGCATTTCAGACGGATTACCTAACTCGTTACTCGAAGCGATGGTCATGGGGGCTTATCCAATTCAATCGTGCACCGCCTGCGCTGATGAGTGGATTGTGGATGGAAAGACCGGATTGATCGTGCCGCCGGAGGACCCGGAGGTAGTGGCGGCAGCAATCCGATGGGCGGTGCTTGACGACGACCTGGTGGACGGCGCCGCCGCGGAAAATGCGCGCGTTGTGGCAGAACGGTTGGACTACTCGGTTATTAGAACTCAGGTAATCGCTATGTATGAGAAAGTTGCTGCCCAGCATGGCTCGAGACGGAAACGTGATTTCTAATCTTAAAGTCCTCATTCTCGGTGGTGAGGGCATATTGGTGCACTTGGTGAGTCCTTGATGAGTACCTTATTCCCGATGTGAGTACAACAGTTATCAAGATTGTGTTAGGATAGTGATAGTGTTTATTGTTAAAATTCAAGGCGGCTTGGGCAATCAGATGTTTCAATACGCATTATATCGCCGATTATTGGCGGATGGGAAGGATGCATACATAGATATTTCAACGTTCGAAGAAGAAAATAATGATCTACTTGATTGGCTGCATTATAAATTGTCGAAAGTATTTAATATTCAGGAGCGACTTGCCACAAGAGCTCAGATAAAAAAAGTAAGGCGTCTTCTTAACGAAATGAACATTTTCCAAAGGGCTTACCGTAAAGCAAAAGTACTTCTTGGATACCCCTACGTGCATTACAAGGACGGTTCTTTAACTCGGTCAAAGAACCAATACAAATTTGCTCCATTCGTCCTCAAATTAAGAGGACCACGGTATTTGGATGGCTGGTGGTTTTACTATAAATATTTTGAAAACATTGAACATATACTTCGGAAAGAATTCGTGTTTAGAAACATTGAAGATCGCCAGAATCGTCAACTGACAACCAAGCTCAAAACCACCAACTCGGTAAGCGTACATGTCCGGAGGGGTAATTTTCTAACCGACCCGCTGTGGGGAAATGTTTGTGACCTGAATTATTATCAGCAGGCAATTCAGCTCATCGAGAATAAAGTCCTTAATCCGGTATTTTTTGTATTTTCTGACGATATGGAATGGTGTGTCAAGCATTTATCTGTTGTAAATGCACAATTTATTGATTTTAATCACGGTCAAGATAGTTATAAAGATATGTACCTGATGTCGCAGTGTCGGTATAACATTATCTCCAACAGCACTTTCAGTTGGTGGGCATCCTGGTTGAATGAAAATCCGGAGAAAATAGTTATTTCCCCCAGCCGTTTGTTTAATCGCTACAGTATTGAGCGTGAAAACTTTTTTCCACCTGGATGGATTACGATTGAAGTATAATGTACTTACGAAGGTATGCGACTTGTGACGCAATGAACCCAAAGAACGCAATAAACCCAAGAGATGCAAAAACGCTATGAACGCAAAGACCGCAACAGGCGCCCTGAACGCAAAAAACGCCATACACCTCAAAATAGCCGAGAGAAATATCGTAGAGAATATATAACAAATGCCTATAGCAAATAATGTAAGATTGGGAGATAGAGTAAAGATCTTTCAGCCCGATCTCGTCAACCTCTATGGTTGTACAATTGGCACCGAGACCAAAATTGGTGCTTTTGTTGAAATTCAGAAGAATGCAGTTGTGGGTGCTCGTTGTAAAATATCGTCGCATACCTTCATCTGTGAAGGCGTGACTATCGAAGACGAAGTATTCATTGGCCATGGCGTAATGTTTATCAACGATTCGTACCCTCGTGCTGTGAATCTGGATGGAAGCCTCCAGACAGAAGCAGATTGGAAATTAATGAAAACGTTAATCAAACGACGAGCTTCCATTGGTAGTAATGCTACGATCCTGGCTGGGGTTACAATTGGCGAAAACGCCATGGTCGGTGCTGGGGCAGTTGTAACCCGCGATGTCCCGGATTATGCGATTGTCACTGGCGTACCCGCCCGTGTAATTGGCGATTTACGCAACCGTCCCGGGAGAAATAAATGACGTCACGAGGTTAGGGGTTGGTTCTGCTGAGTGCTATCTTGACGCTAGCAACCAATCTTTTGCTGTGCACCGGCGTCCATCGTGCCGCTGGATTGTTAGTCAATTTAATAGTAATTATCATGGTCAGTCGGAGGTGACATATGATTAAAATTGGTGTCATTGGCTACGGCTATTGGGGTCCTAATTTAGTTCGCAATTTTGTAGAAGTTGCGGATTCTCAGGTTATTGGAGTAAGCGACCTGCGCACTGAACGTTTAACGCAGGCAAAGGCACGGTATCCAGGAATTGATATAACAACTAATTATAAGGATTTGTTCGCAAACCCTCGAATTGACGCCGTTGCAATTGCGACACCAGTGTCAACACATTTTGAACTGGCATTACAAGCATTGCAAGCCGGTAAACATGTTCTTTTAGAAAAACCTCTAACCGCGACATCGGAACAGGCACAACGTTTAATTGAAGAGGCAGAGCGGCGGCAAAGGTTGCTTATGGTAGAGCATACGTTTGTCTATACGGGTGCAGTTCGAAAGATACGTGAGCTGGTAGCTGATGGGACATTAGGTGACATTTATTATTATGATTCAGTGCGCGTAAATTTGGGACTTTTCCAGCACGATGTAAGCGTCATTTGGGACCTGGCAGTTCACGACCTTTCGATTATGGACTATATTCTGCCTGTAAAGCCGATTGCAGTATCGGCAACGGGCATTAGCCATGTGCCTGGTGAACCGGAGAATATTGCGTATCTATCTTTGTTTTTTGATAACTATCTCATCGCTCACATCCACGTGAACTGGTTAGCACCGGTGAAAGTGCGGAGGACGCTGCTCGGTGGTTCCCAGAAGATGATCGTCTATGACGACTTGGAACCTAGTGAGAAAATTAAGGTCTATGATAAAGGTATCATTGTCAACAAGCAACCGGAGAGTATCTACAATATGCTGGTTGGGTATCGAACTGGTGACATGTGGGCACCACAGTTAGATATGACTGAAGCCATACGCGTCGAACTAGTGCATTTCATTCGGTGCATCGAGCATGGCGAGCGTCCGGTTACTGACGGTGAAGCCGGACTGCGAATTGTCCGGATTTTAGAAGCAGCTACAAAATCTCTGGCACAGCGTGGACAGCCAGTGGAACTGAAAGAGTGAAAAATCACGGAGGGCCAGCATGATTCCATTTGTAGACCTCAAAGCTCAGTACCACAGTATCAAGGATGAGATTGACGCTGCCATCGCCAGGGTGCTTGAAAACAGCCAGTTTGTGCTGGGCAAGGAAGTGGCAGCATTTGAGGAAGAGTTTGCTGCCTACTGTCGAACAAAATTCGCTATTGGCGTTAACTCGGGCACCAGCGCACTGCACCTTGCGTTGCTGGCGGCGGGTATCGGAGCAGGTGACGAAGTAATCACCGTCCCTTTTACCTTCGTGGCTACGGTTGCCGCTATCCTGTACACAGGCGCTCGTCCTGTTTTCGTAGATATTGACTTGCGATCGTTTACAATAGATGTTGGGCAAATTGAGAAAGCCATTACCCCGCGGACAAAGGCGATTCTTCCGGTACACTTATATGGCCAGTCAGCCGATATGGATCCAATACTAACTATTGCACGACGACACAATTTGGTCGTGATCGAGGATGCTGCACAGGCTCACGGCGCCGAGTATAAGGGGCGCAGGGTAGGAGGCATTGGCGACCTGGGATGCTTCAGTTTCTATCCGGGCAAGAACCTTGGAGCTTATGGCGAGGGAGGTATGGTAGTATCGAACAATCCCGATTATGATCGAACCATCCGTATGCTCCGTGACTGGGGTCAAGAGCGTAAGTACCACCATGTCCTCAAAGGCTACAACTATCGGATGGAGGGATTACAAGGTGCCATTCTGCGGGTCAAGTTACGCCACCTGGAGAAGTGGACAGATGCCCGCCGGGTACACGCAGCTCTTTACAACAAACTGTTGGTACAAAGCGGTGTCCAGATGCCAGAGGAGTTATCCTACGCTCGTCACGTCTATCACATATATGCTGTTCGCACCCCCCACCGGGAGGTTCTGCAGCAGACGCTGCACAAGCAGGGAATTCAGACAGGCATCCACTATCCAGTCCCGGCGCATTTGCTGGAAGCCTATGCCGATTTGGGAGGTCAGCCCGGCGATTTCCACTGCTCGGAGCAGTCGGCAAGTGAGGTGCTTTCGCTGCCGATGTATGCGGAGCTCACTGATGCGCAAATAAAAATCGTAAGCGCTGCACTGCGCGAGGCAGCATCAATGTTAATAAGTAGCCATGAAACTGTGACCAGGAAGGAATGATCCTATGCAAATTGACGACTCTCACATTCTCGTCACCGGCGGGTGTGGCTTGATTGGTTCGACAACGATAGACCTATTGCTGCGTGACTATTCTCCAGCCCGAATTGTCATCCTCGACAACCTGGTGCGTGGCACGCTTGCCAATGTAGAACAGGCACTCAAAGACCCGAGGGTGACTTTGATACAGGGCGACATCCGCAATATTAAAACCGTACGATTAGCCATGCAAGGGATGGATGCTGTCATCCATATGGCAGCTCTGCGTATCACAGCCTGTGCTGCGGAGCCACGGGAAGCGCTCAGCGTGATGTGTGATGGCAGTTTTAACGTCTTGGAGGCTGCTCAGGAAGCGGGTGTCAAGAAGGTGCTGGCCGCTTCATCCGCCTCCATTTATGGTCTTGCAGAAACCTTCCCTACTAATGAGACCCACCAGCCATATAACAACCGGACTTGGTATGGAGCCACTAAGATTATGCTTGAGGGTTTGTTACGTTCTTTTAATGACATGTATGGTTTGCCGTATGTAGCTTTTCGTTACTTTAACTTGTATGGCCCGCGTATGGATATTTACGGCAAGTATACTGAGGTACTGATTCGCTGGATGGAGCGCATCGCTGCTGGGCAACCGCCGTTGATCTTAGGCGATGGGACGCAGACGATGGATTTTGTCTATGTCGCAGATGTCGCCCGTGCGAACCTTCTCGCCCTGCAAGCGGATGTGTCGGATGAGGTATTCAATGTTGCCAGTGGTATAGAGACTAGCCTGAGTGACTTGGCTTTCGCTCTGCTTAGTGCCATGGGGTCTGACCTGAAACCGGAGTATGGCCCGGAGCGCAAGGTAAATTCAGTACCGCGCCGCTGGGCCGATACTCGTAAAGCCGAGCGTCTGTTGGGTTTCCGTGCCCAGGTCTCTTTGGAGGACGGCCTGCGTCGTCTGGTGGACTGGTGGCGTGCACAGAAAGTGGAAGTATGAATTTGTTTCCAATCATCATATCGGTGATAGGAGAACTTGAGGCCAAGGAAACGCGGCGTTTGATACTCAGTAGATGGGTGGAGTCAGGATCTAAGTTGGCGGCAGTGGTGGGTAAGCCAAATGCAGCCGGGTTCCAGCACACTCCTCGCCCTGGCGATGTAGTGCGTCTCTGTGCCGACAGAAAGTCAGCAGGTCAGTTGCTTGGATTTGAGTCTGGTATGACGTTGCATGATGGACAACCGCCAGAGGTACTGCTGGAGCAGGAGAGTGTAAGCAATTGGGAACGGAAAGGGAGGGAAACAGATGCCTGAGGAGAACCTTTTCGTCAAAAGTGATTCTTGGCAGCGATATATCTACAAGTGGCCGTACTTCAGTTTAAGCGCATCTAAGCACTGGCGGTTAACCAAGAATCAGCATGCATACGAGCGCTGCATGCCGGAAAGTCTTGAGGATCTGTCTGTCGATAGCCGGTGGCCAGCGTTTTTTCCTGCACCTATAAGCTATTTAACCTGCTCCGATGGTTCTAAATCGGCTTTGGAACGGGTAGTCGGAGCTTCAATTGTCAATCGGTTTCCCTACGTTTTGGCCGTCAGTCTTTGCTTGCAGGAAATTTCGTCTCGGCACTATGCCAGACGAGTTTTTACAGAAATATTAGAGAATAGTGGTTGCGTAGCTTTGCAATTCCTTCCTCCCGGTGATGAGATGGACAGAGTCGCCCATACTATCGCTTCCAGCCCAGAAAGTCAGACATGTCAGCGCATTACTCTTTCGGGTCTTGCTACCCACCAGGCGTTGACTAATCCATCGCCGGTTTTCGATGTTGCGTATATGGTATACGAGGCAAGATTGGTAAAGCCTGGAAAGGATCTTAGTGGCAAGCCGATCTACCAGGCACCATGGGTGGACATTGGAAGCCATAGGATCTATTTTCTTGAGATTGAGGCAATTCAGCTTCGGCGGGACATTGCCGAAGGCAAAAGCCAGATTCTTTGGCGTAGCCTGCCCGTCTGGAGACCTCAATATGAACTGGCCAATTCCCCCTCAGTGGAGGCAAGCGGCCTAGGGTTTGGGGATTACTACCGAAAGCGTTACACTCCGCATTATGCGTTCCCGAGTGCTGGTACCACAGCCTTTGAAGCTGACACGGTAATAAACGAAATGGCCGTCAAGCATCTCCCTCCGCTACCTGAGGATCAAGTAGAAGTGGACAATGACCGGGCACGCTGGCCGTGTTTCTTCCCAGCATCGGTTGGTATGATTACCACTTGGACAGAGGAAGGCGTTCCTAACATGATGCCTTGTGGATCTACAACAACCGTTAGTCGGCGTCCGCTTGTAATAGCCCCGTGCGTGTCCTATGCCGCTATTAATGTGCGCTACGCCCCACGTGCTACGCTGGACATTATCAGAAAAACGGGCAAGTTGGGTTGCGGTATTCCGTTCATCAATGACAGAATAGTGGCTGCCATCGAATATGCCGGCAATGTTTCAATCAAACAGGACCTCCAGAAGGTCGCACACGCAGGATTAGAAGTGGAACAAGCCCAGTGGTCCCCGATCATAACTAACCTTCCCGTGCATTTTGACTGTAAGGTTGTCGGTGAAGTGAGATTAGGTACCCATGTGATGTTTCTGGGTGAAGTTCGGAGAATACAAGTTCGTACCGATGTAGCGATGGATAATCCGCTAGAATGGGTTCCGTGCGCTAATGTCGTTTCGCTAAACGATAATCGAGGCGCGCGAGCGAAAGATAAGTGATTCTGGAGAGAGGATGAACTTCATTCTTTTTGCGAAGCCTTGGGTTGATCGACATGTTCCCCTCTGAATCGTGATTGGGGCATGGTCATTGGAATTCGGATTGTGAAACTCCATAGTCTATGGTTGTCATTAGTACTTTCTATGTTTTCTGAGTTCTCAAAAGAGAAGATAAATTATGTCGCAGATTGCATAAAAGAGGTACTTTAATGAGGGTTCTTGTTACGGGCGGTGCTGGGTTAATAGGCAGTCATCTTGCAGATATGCTCTATGAGAAAGGTTACCAGGTTAGGATATTTGATAATCTGGAGAAAGGAACCCATATAAAGAAGGTAAAGTGGTTAAGGAAGGAATATGAATTTGTAAAAGGTGATATAAAGAACAAGAAGGCGGTCGAAAATGCCCTCAAAGGCATTGACATTGTTTTCCACTTGGCTGCTTACGGTGGATTCGCTCCGGATGTCACAAAATTCGTGTATGCAAATTCTGTAGGGACTGCAAACATTTATGATGTCATAAGAGAGAAAAAGCTTAAGGTTCAGAAGATTGTAGTTGCTTCTTCCCAAGGAGTATATGGGGAAGGTAAATATAAATGCCTTATTCATGGATTCATCGAGCCCCCCACACGGCCATTGGAGCAGCTTGAAAGAGGAGAATGGGAGCTTCGGTGTCCTGAATGTGGCAAGATTTTGGTGCCGTTTCCGACCGACGAAGGAAAAAGAATTGACCCTGGCATTGTCTATTCGATTACGAAATATGAGGAGGAGAGGATTGCCCTTAAGGTCGGACAGAGGATGGGCATCCCTACGGTCGCCCTAAGATATGCGATTACTTATGGGCCGCGCCAATCGCTGATAAACCCCTACACTGGCATCACTTCAATATTCTCAACAAGGATACTTAACAACATACCCCTTAAAATTTATGAAGACGGGAATCAGAAAAGGGATTTCATCTATGTTGAGGATGTAGCACGGGCAAATATCCTGGTCAGCGAGAAGCAGGAGGCGGATTATGAAGTATTCAATGTCGGCACATCAAAACCGACAACAATGCTTGAGTTTGTTGATATACTGAATGATGCTTATGGCACAGACATAAAGCCACACCTTACAGGAGAGTTCAGGCCTGGAGAGGTGAGGCATCTTTTCTTAGATTCCACAAAGCTCAGAAGCCTTGGCTGGGAGCCTCAAGTTAAACTCATAGACGGCATAAAGAACTATGTTGCCTGGATAAGGCAGCAGGGAAATATCAAGGAATATTTCGAAAGGGCCTACGAGATTATGAAGCAGAGAGGTTTTTTTAAAAAAAATTAGGAAAAAAATAATAAAAAATTATTTAAGATACATTCTCTAAAGTATGGGTTTTAAGTAATACTTGAGTGATGAAGAATCATACAATATCAATCATAGTTCCTGTTTATAATACAGAGAAATATTTAAGAAAATGTTTAGAATCATTAGTAAAACAAACATTAGCCGATATAGAAATTATAGTTGTTAACGATGGTTCACCCGATAATTCACAAGGTATCATTGATGAATTTGTTAAAAAGTATCCTGAAAAATTGTATGGTTATAGTAAAAAGAATGGTGGATTAGGTGATGCTTGTAA
Source organism: uncultured bacterium (assembly GCA_964356135.1). Classification (GTDB taxonomy): domain Bacteria; phylum Hydrothermota; class Tepidihabitantia; order CAYHGV01; family CAYHGV01; genus CAYHGV01. The sequence continues at coordinate 14,417 of CAYHGV010000011.1, read as the reverse complement.
TTATGGCATACAATTATCTAAAGGAGAATATATCGGTTTTATAGCAAGCGATGATTATGTGAAACCGGATATGTTTGAGAAAATGTATCAAAAGGCAAAAACCGAACAAGCTGAAATGGTGATTTGTGAGTTTTATTTTGTCGATGAAGAAGGTAATTTTTTAGACCAAACTGATATTACCAGCCACAACGACTTGAGCAGAAATGACAAGCGCTATGCACTCAAATATGGCCGAACTGAAGCCTTTAATAAAATTTATCGAAAAGAATTATTTACCAAAACCGGTATCCGCTATCCTCAAGGTTGGTTTGAAGATTATCCAACAATACCATTATTAATTGAGTCATCAAATAGAATAGCATATTTAAATGAACCACTTATGTTCTATGTCCGGCGTGAAGGTTCAATTATGAACCAAGCAATTAATTTTAATAGGAATAAATTTGACATATTAAAAGCAACGGAAATAATTATAAATGCAAAGGATAGATTTAATATTAGAGATTACATTTTTTACTTGGACGAGATAGTACCGGTTCACGCGTTTATGCGTTCTTATAAAAAAATAATATTAACTCGCAATGCCCAAGAAAGAACTAAAATTATAAAGGAATGGGGTGCAAAGCTGAACCGGATTTTACCCGGATGGGAAACATCTACAGCTATCATTCAATCTGAAAAGAAAATATCAATGCTTCCGTGGAGAATAATATACGGAATAATTATAACTTCTTTTAAAACTGGGAATACTAATTTATTAAATTTTTTACTAACAGTGAGAAGTGTTTTTATTCGTATTGGATTATATAGATTTATTCGATTTGTAGGTAATACGATAAAAAAAATCCAAAACAAAACCATCGAAGGTTATAAAAAAAACCCGGCTCTGTTGTAAGGGGAAGTAACCGTTTTCACAATATTCCAAGTGCTCATGTGGACGAGTTGTGCGTCATGCAAAATAGACAGTTACTAATACAAACTTTAAAGAAATAAAGCAGAATGCTTTTTAACTCAATTGACTTTGCGATATTCTTACCGATCGTTTTCATATTCTATTGGTTTGTAACAAATAAAAACCTAAAGCTTCAAAATATACTTCTTCTTGTTGCCAGCTATTTTTTCTATACGTGTTGGGATTGGAGGTTTTTATTCCTGTTGGTTTTCATCTCTTTCCTGAATTATTCAATAGGGTTATTAATTCAGAAATCAGAACCCAAAAAAAGAAAGAAATCCTGGTTGATCATTGGCATCATAGCAAATATTGGCGTATTGTCATATTTTAAGTATTCTAATTTTTTTATCGATAGTTTCATCCATTTATTTTCCCTGGTCGGTTTCACCGTGCAGAAACCGACTTTAAATATCATATTGCCGGTCGGTATCAGCTTTTATGTTTTTTTGTCGCTCAGTTATATAATCGACGTATATCAAAACAAACTGAAAGGAGGCGGGAATATTGTCGATGTGTTGTTGACGCTTAGCTTTTTCCCGATAATTTTAGCCGGACCGATTCAGCGACCCACCTCACTGTTGCCTCAGATCCAGAAGAAAAGAATTTTCAATTATTCCTTTGCCACGGATGGATTAAAACAAATTCTGTGGGGATTGTTCATGAAAGTTGTTATCGCGGATAGATGCGGCGTTCATGTCCAGGATATCTTTCAGAATTTCCATAATTATAGCGGTAGTACTCTATTACTGGGAGGGATCTTTTATACCATCCAGATTTATGCGGATTTTGCTGGATATTCTTTGATAGCGATTGGTGTTTCAAAACTATTTGGATTTGAATTGATGAGAAACTTTGCCTATCCGTATTTTGCCCGGGACATGAAAGAATTCTGGCAGCGATGGCACATCTCATTGACATCGTGGTTTCGTGATTATGTTTTTTTGCCGATTTCCTATAGCCTGTCCCGAAAGATTCAGTCGGAAAAAGTGGGGTTTATTAAAAAAGACCTCCTCATTTATATTATAGGAATTTCTATTACGTGGCTTCTCGTCGGGCTTTGGCATGGAGGAAACTATACGTTCATTGTCTGGGGGCTGATCAATGGATTTTTTCTGATCGGTTACCAAATATTGAAAAAACCACGAAAGAAATTCTTAAAGAACTTGAAAATGAGCAATGACAATATATTTCTCATTGGTGTAGAAAGGTTATTTACACTACTAATAATTATCTTCTCGTGGATTGTTTTTAGGGCAGAAAATATCGGTCAGGCGTTGGCATATATCGCTAAGATATTTTCAAAATCTCTTGTGTCGCTACCAGCGATGTTTGATACGTCCATAAAAACTATCTACTGGAAGGAAATAAGAGGTCAAGCAAGCCCCTTGGTCACTATCGTATTGGTTATTGTTTTTATGCTTATTGAATGGTTGGGTAGGGGGCAGCACTATGCTATTGCGGATGAAGCAAGTAAGTGGAAACGACCGTTACGATATGCGATGTATTATGCGATTATCCTTGCAATATTATGGTTTGGTGGTAAAGCGCAACAATTTATTTATTTTCAGTTTTAAGATTTGCGGAAGTTTATCATAAAAGTATTGATGTTTCTTTTACCGATAATAATTATTGGAATATTGATGGAATATGCGCTGAGACAAATTCCAAATGATTATTCGTATAAAAGAGAATATCTGGACGCCAATTCAAATAAAATCAATACCTTGATTTTAGGTGATTCACATTCTTTTTATGGACTTGACCCAATTTATTTTACGACCAACACCTTTAATGCAAGTCATCCTTCCCAGTCTTTAGATTTTGATGTTAAAATTCTAAAAAAGTATGAAAATAAATTTAATAGTTTACATACTATCGTTATACCAATTTCATATTTTTTACTTTATAATAATTTAGCAACCGGCCTGGAATCATGGAGAGTTAAGAATTATGTTTTATACTATGCTATGAATACTGCTAGATCATACAAAGACTATTTTGAAATATTAGGTAATAATTTTAATTTAAATTTGGTAAGGTTGGTTTTATATTACATAAAAGGGAATAGAAGTTTTCGATGTTTAAACTGTACAACTTTAGGTAGGGTAAAAGATTATATTGATCCTCAAGATTTGCTAAAGGTAGGTAAAAGATCCGCGCAGGAACAGACAAAGGATATTTATTCAGATAAAAATGTTATTGTTTTTAAAGCTAACGTTTTAACATTAAATTCAATCATAACTTGGAGTAGAAAGAAAAATGTAAAAGTTGTTTTATTTACACCGCCAGCATATGGGACGTATCGCCACTACTTAAATCCGGAACAGTTAAGGATTGCTGTAGATTCAGCCCGTGAGATTGCTTCTAAAAATGAAAATTGTATCTATGTCAATCTTCTTAATGATACAACTTTCGTTGCCAGCGACTTTTATGATGCACATCACTTATCTGAAGCAGGCGCAAAGAAACTTTCAATGTTAATTAACGATATAATAAATAATGGTAAATGAAGCACGAACGCACAACAAAGTGTAGCAGTTATAAGAATTTCGGTGGGCCCCGTATAAACTTTTGAGTCGGTGGATAAGGACGAATCCTGCGACCCCTAACTTCTGCACCTGTTCTGCTTCGGATTGAAGTTGCTAAGGGTAGCATAGTATTTTTGAAACGGTGGTGGTCAATTATTGCATTGATACATTGCATGAATTAATTGCCGGATGTCAAACAAATTCTGCTACCCCGATAAAGGAAAAGCAAAATTGGCTAAGGAAAAACTAAAGACGGGCAATGAGAATAGCTTACCTGATTCTTGTTCATAAAGATATTGAGCAAGTCTACAAGCAAATAGATGTTTTATCTGCATCTAATACTTTTTTCTTTATCCATTTAGATAAAAAAAATAAAGAAAAATTTAATTCTTGTTACAAAAACAAAGAAAATGTAACTTTTATAAAAAAAAGATATAAAGCCTATTGGGGAGGTTTTAATATTGTAAGGGCAGAAATAGCTTTATTAACAGAGGCTATTGATCATAAACTTTCCTTTGATTTTTACGTACTCCTCAGCGGTCAATGTTTCCCGATAAAATCAAACCGAGAGATATATGATTTTTTTAAAAGGAACCAACAGAAAATTTTTCTCAAATTTAAAAAATTCCCCGATGAGCTGTTGATCCAAGGAGGCATAGACAAATATATCTATCCGTATTTTTTTGATGAGTTAGGAATGTTAAACGATGCTTATAAAAAGCTTATATTTAAGATATCAAAAAAACTCCTTAAATTTATAAATTTTGAAAGAAAATTTCCTAATAATTATATTCCTTGTTTTGGTTCGCAATGGTGGGCTTTACCTAAGTATGCAGTTGAATATGTGTTAGATTTTACTGAAAAGAAAAAGGATTTTGTAAATTTTTTTAGGCATACCTGGGCTCCGGATGAACTGTTTTTTCACACCATTTTGTATAATTCAGCATATAGAGAGCAAATTATAAATCAATCATTATGGTACATTGACTGGAATACTGATGGACCACCTAAAACATTGACCGATGAAGATTACGATCAGTTAAAATCTAGTGATAAATTATTCGCTAGGAAGTTTGACTTAAAAATATCTTCTACCTTATTGAGGCGGATAGAAAGATATATTAATTTATGATAGAGGTGTCCACGTGAAAATTATACACTTTATTCAAAGCTTGGGGAACGGTGGTGCGGAAAAATTTACTGTTGAGCTATGTAATGAACTTTCAAAAAATAACGAAGTGTTTATTTGTTCCTTTGCTCCGATTGAAGATTGGATGATTCCTCCAAAAAATATTTCTCCTTCTGTTAAACTAATAAAACTGAATGTAAACAAAAAATATAGTCTCAAGGGGCTAATCAAACTTTTCAAGATTGTTTATCAATACCGACCGGATGTTATACATATTCATTCATCACTTTTAATATTCTATTTCATTTTTGTTTCGTTTTTTTATATGCGGAGTAAATATATTCAGACCGTTCACAATACAATTACTCCGGCGTATAAAAAACTATTTACCTTATTAAGGTTTTTCCCTTATTTTTACAGAAATTTGATAAATGTATGTACAGCCAAGGGCATTCTTGAACTCTATCAAAGATTATTTCCGCACTTTATATTTAAACGTATCGACAATGGTTTAAACCCTTTAAAATTAACTTCTAAGTATGAAAATGTAAAATTAGAAATCGAAAATGTAAAAAAAGACAATAAAACCAGGGTGTTTACTGCAATCGGTAACTATTCGGTTTTCAAAAACTTTCCTATGCTTGCAAGAATATTTAAGAAATTGGAAAGAGATAGTTGTAATGTTTTATTGTTAATAATTGGCGAAGATTCTTCTCCGGATAGGATAAATTATAAATTGGTTGAAAGCGAGAAAGGTTTAAATACTTATTTACTGGGACTTAAATCAAATATAGCTGATTATTTATATTATTCCGATGCTTTAATTGTTTCATCAACTAAAGAGGGAACGCCATTGGTAGTTCTAGAGGCTCTGTTGGTAGGGCTTCCGATTATTTCAACCCCGGTTGGTAGAGTTACGGAGTTGGTTAAAAACGGTATAAACGGGTTTCTCGCCGAGGACTTTTCCGAAGCAGGGCTTTTTAATGCTGTTTGTAGATTTCTTAATGCCAGCACAAATATGATTGAAAATATGAAAAAACGAAATCGCATTCAATTCAAAAATAAATACTCAATTGAAATTTGCGCTCAAAACTACGAAAAGATTTATTTGGAGACAGTATAAACTATGGTCGGTGCGAGGAGCAGAGCGGTGCAAGAAACCAAATACTACGATCACAAGAACCTGCGACCAATCGATCTGGAATCGGACGGTTGCAATCTGGCTGAATGGGATCAACTCTACGGAGAAGCTCGATTCGCAAGGCACCCCAAAGGTTTCAGGATCTTCCTTTCTCCCCGTAGGATTCTTGCCTGCGACGAATACGCAGACTCTGACCCGTATACCGTAGAGCAGAACATAGCCAGCGCGTTCCATAAAAGGCGAATAGGGCTCACTATTGAATTAGCCCAAGAGGCGATCTCTTCGGTGCAGGGGATACCTAGAATACTCGACCTGGGATGTGGACAGGGCCACATTACTCACGCGATGCGCCAGACACTTAACTCTGCGGAATTCACTGGTTTGGATTACTCTGTTTCCGCTATAGAATATGCCCACGACCATTTTCACGGCATCGACTTCGCGGTCGGCGACGCTTATGAAGTTCCTTACTCTAAGAGGTACTTTGATCTGGTAGTCTGCAACAATCTGTGGGAACACGTTCCCGATCCGCTTCACCTTCTGAGCATGATTAAAGAGATTCTCAAACCTGGCGGCTACATCATTGTGTCAACTCCAAGCCGCTACCAAGTTAGTAATCTTGTGCGGATACTTAGGGGAAAGCCCGTAAGTTTATCAGCGCATCACGTTACCGAGTACACTGTCGGTCAAGTAATCGAGCAATTATCCTACGGAGGCTTCCAGGTTAAGAGGATAGTGAGTAGACCGATCCCGATGGGAAGCCTCAAGGGCGAAGTGGCGCGAAGGTTGTTTGAGATCTGGGTCTCACTTGTCCGTTCACATCACCAACTGGAAGCCACTGTCTTTTATCTAGCAAAGAAAACATCAAGCTCTGCGTCAGAACCATCTATTTGAATAACTGATAGTTTGCTTAAAATGGTCGATTTTATTTTGGTTATTCCACAGAAGTGGGATAGTGTAAGGAAAATGACACTGCCTTCGGGGAAAATTAATAAAAAAAATTCTTTACGGGATAAAGTTTTATTAATTTTTTATGAGAATGATTTAAATAGTTGTTCAAGTCCGACTCAAAACTTAACTACTTACATAGATACTGGTAATGATCTGTTAAATAACAAAAAGATTATGTCGCAAGATTTGTTAAATATGGTTAAATGTAGTATTGACTTTTGTTATTTGATTTACTATAACCCTGAGAATAAACAGTTTAATGTTTATACGAGTATGTTTAACATACTTCCGTTATATTATTATTCTTCCAAAAATTTAACAATAGTAAGCTCAAAAGCAACTTTAGTTGCGCATTTTTTACCGAGTTTTCCAAGCATAAATAAAAAATTCATTCTCGAACAGACTTTATTCAACTACTCATTTCAGAATGCAACCATATTTGAGAATATTCTTACAGTTCCTGCCAACTGCTATTTAGAGATTAAATCAACAAAGGGCATAGCGATCATTAAGCATACGAATATCGAGGATTATTTTGTTTCTTCTCCCATTCCTTGGAGAAAATCTCTTGATGCAATCTCCGATCTTTTTTTGGAAAGAGTCCAAAAATATTTTTTCGATGAGGAGTTTTACATTTCATTTACGAGTGGTTTTGACGGTAGAGCATTGGTTGCCAGTGCCAAAAAGTTTAACAAAAATTTTAAGACTTATGCTTTTGGAACGGACAACAATGAAGATGTTGTGATTCCATTAAGGGATTCGCAACATTTAGGTCTTGATTTTGAACCCGTTTATCTGAATGATGGCTACATCATCAATCACTTTGTAAACGATGGTAAAGAGTTGTTAGCCCTAACCGATGGTGGAAGTAGTTTTTTGCATGTCCATTATATTTATTCTGCAAAATATCTGTCTAAATTTACCAACTATATTATCAACGGTATGTTTGGGAGTGAATTATTTCGAGCCCTTCATATTAGAGGTCAGATAACATCTCAAGCTTTAGTGGATTTCTTTTTTTACGATGACGAAAGAGACTGGGTAAAAAGATTAAAAAAGTCATCTTTACTGAACTATCTAAGAATCGATAATTTTAAAGAAGAGTTAGATAATTTAATTACTGATCTAATTCATTATAAACAACAATTTAGAAAATACCTCAATAAAAATCAGTTCTTTTATAAATTTATTTTTGAGGAAGCGTTTCGAAAAATCTTTGGTAATATTATTGTAATGCAATTACCTTATGTAAAAGTTCGTTCTCCTTACTTAGATTTTATTTTTATAAAGAATTTATTAAAGACTGGATTGTCAGGGGTAAACAATGATTTTTTTACTCATAATCCCATTAAGCGTTTTAAGGGTCAAGTTTTGTATGCATCTATAATTGAGAAAAGTTACAAGCAACTATATAATCAAATTACCGGAAAGGGATATAGACCAAAAGATCTTATATCTTCGTTTGGCTGGTTAAACTTAACTTATGCCTACTTTTATAAATGGATACAACGAAAATTCACTCACGAAAATATTGATAATCTTGGAATCATTTCAGGTATTCAACAAAATCGAGCATTTTTCAATTCGGTTGATCTCATCGAGGGTCTTTTTAATAAAAAGAATATCGAAAACCTATTTCATTCTAAAAGCTGGATAATGGATATTCATTCAAGAGACATACTTATTCAATTGCTTTCAATGAATTACTTTATCAATAAAATTTCAAATTAAAAAACTATGAAAGAGATTTTTTTACTTGCCGATTATAAAGACCATTTCGGCTCCAAACATAATGATGTTCCATATCGAAGCGGTATGGATAAAAGCTTGTTGAGGCAATATTTTGGCAACTACGATTTTGAGGTTAAGTTTTTGAAATTTTCAGATGTTGATTTGCGAACAATGAATTTTAAGGATAAATATGTTCTCTATACTTCTACTGAAGATAATGGTTATTATTATAAATCATTTATTGAAGATATTGTTTTTAGCCTGGAGTTAGTTGGAGCCAGAGTTATCCCGGCTTTTAAGTATTTACATGCAACCAATAATAAGGTTTTTATGGAAAAACTAAGAGATATTTTATTCCCTGAACAAGCCAGTTTTTTTAACTCATTATCTTTCGGCTCCTGGGAAGAATTGATTTCCATGAAGGAGAAGGTTCAATTCCCTTGTGTTATAAAAACATCGGAAGGTGCATCGGGCGAAGGTGTTTTTTTGGCAAAAAATTGGGGAGAATTGGGGAAAACAGTTAAAAAAATTAGTCGGGCCCGGGATTTTAAATACGAACTTTGGGATTTAGGACGGACCTTCAAACACAAAGGCTATATGAGAGACTCATTATACCGGAAGAAATACATTATTCAGAATTTTATAACTCGTTTAAAAAATGACTGGAAAATACTAGTGTTTGATAATCAGTATTTTATCTTTTACAGGCCGATTTTAAAATCCAGAGGGTTTCGGGCAAGTGGAGGTGGCTATGAAAACTATTTTTATGACAAAGATGCTCGATGTCCAGATGGGATTTTCGACTTTGCAAAAGATATTTTTAATAAATTAAAAGTTCCCTTTGCTTCCGTTGATATTGCTTTTGATGGTGAGCGGTTCTATCTCCTTGAGTTCCAGTGTGTTTATTTTGGCACATTAGGAGTTTTTTATTCCAAGGAGTATTTTAAAGAGCAGAACTCGAAATGGATTAGTCAATCGAATGTTTCTAATATAGAAAAAGTATATGTTGAAAGTGTTGTTGAGTTCGTAGAAAACAAGTTGTAAAAAATGGATACAACTCCTAAAGCCGTTTGGCCTAAATATTATACTCAACTGTCTTTAGTATTTACCTTTATTCTGCTTTCTGTTTTTGCTATATTTTTCTTTAAACGAATCATGCCCTTTCCAATTTTAATTTTTGGATTCGCCGTGATTGTTTTTTTCTTTGTGGGATTAAATAATTATTCGGTCCGCTGGCAAAATTTAACCGAAAAGGATTTTACAAATAGACTTTTCTGGCACAGCTTTTTTTATCGGATTATTTTTGTTATTATATTATACCTGATTACTTTATGGTTTGACCCCACCAGCTTCCCTTTTGAGGTTCAGGCTGCGGATTCCTGGACCTATCATGGGGCAGCCCACGAACTCAGCGCAGTTTTGTTCAACGGAAAGTTTTTACCGACTTTAAATTCTTTGTTTTACAGTCGAGATGATTTCGGTTTCCCGATTTATTTGAGTTTAATCTATTCCCTGTTTAGGTCAGGGTCTAATGCTTTCTTAATTTCTATTCCTGTTCGTTTATTAAATTGTTTATGGGGAAGTTTGATGGTCGTGTATATTAGTAAAATCGCAAGGATGGTTTTTTCGGACGAAGATGCTCGATTGGCTGGAATTATCGCAATGCTGATGCCTCCTTTTTTGTGGTTCGGCGGGATGCAGCTTAAAGAGACATTGATGATTTTTTTGATAGTTCTAATAGCGTATCATGCTATTAAGATAGTTCATTTAAAAAGAATAAATATTACTTCGATTGCGTTAATTATAGTCTTATCTTTTTCGCTCTTTTATTTCAGAACCTACCTCGCCGGTTTAGTTGTCAGTTGTATTGCTTTCTATTTTTTTCTTAATTTTAGCAAGCAGAGAGTTAATAAACTTGCTGTGGTTGTCGCTTTACTTTTTTTTGTTGCGATCGAATATTTTTTAATTACCCGTTATGGCTATTACCAAAAAATTGTTCAAAACTTCAATTTAGCTAATATAAATCAATTCCAGCAGGGACTCGCTATCAATGCTGCGCGCGTCGGTGTCAGTTTTAAAGCAGGATCAGTAACGCTCTATGCACTTTTAGGGGCTGTCCTCACTCCTTTCCCTGCATTTTTGTATTTAGAGGCCAGTCAGCTCCCCATTCTTCTCTCGTATCAAAATGAACTCGTTCGCAATATTATGTATTTTTTTGCTTTTTTTGGTATTTTTGTTTCTTTAAAAAATAAGTTTCGAGATGTTTCGTTGATACTGATGTTTGCGGTAGGGACTATATTTGCTGCAGCAATTTCAGGTTTTTCGGTCTACGACCGATTTCAATTGCCGGCTTTACCATTCTTGATAATTTTCATGGCAGAAGGGGTAAAGCAATCTAACAGTAAAATTGTGAGATTGTGGGTAGTTTATTTATTGATTTTAATGGCGGCAATTTTGGTCTGGAACATATTTAAATTGAACATACGGGGAATGTTTTAATGGTAATGATGTTTGTCTTGTCGGATTCAACCGCTGATAAAAAATTCGAACCGCCAGAATTTAAGGACACTATTTTTAAATGAAAGTTTTATTTGTTTACAGCTATCGTTCCTCATTTCCCGACCTATCTGATCCGATTACTCATATTCAGGGTGAATCTCTTAGAAAAAATGGAATTGACCTTCAATTTTTTGGAGTGAAAGGAAGAGGATGGAGGGGTTATTGTAAAGCGATTTTTGAATTAAAAAGCTATTTAAAGAATAATAAATTTGATATCGTCCATGGCCATTATAGTTACTGTGGATTTGTAGCTGCTCTTGCAAATAACGGACGAACTATTGTTTCCTTAATGGGGAGCGATATTAAAGCAAATTGGTTCTGGATTTTAATGATAAAACTGTTTAGCAAATTTATATGGAAAAAAACTATCGTTAAGTCTCGTCGTATGAAATCGGATATTAATTTAAAGAATGCCGTTGTTATCCCTAATGGTGTTGATTTAAGTGTCTTTGAACCATTAAATAAAGAATTTGCTCAAAAAAGGGTTAAGTTTTCAAACAAGAAGAAGAATATTATCTTTGTTGGAAATAAAGAGAGAAAAGAAAAGAATTTTCAATTATTGGGAAAAGCTTTTGACTTGTTGGATGGCAAAAACGATATGGAATTTCATCTTGTTTCCGGGGTATCACAAAAAGAGCTGTCTTATTATTATAATGCTGCCGATTTGTTGGTTCTAACGTCTCTCTGGGAGGGTTCGCCCAACGTTATAAAAGAGGCGATGGCGTGCAATTGCCCGATTGTTGCTACCGACGTTGGAGACGTGAGAGAACGATTTGCTGGTACCCAAGGATGTTACCGAACTACTTTTGAATTTGATGATGTTGCTCGGAAAATTAGATTGGCACTTGCGTATGATCAACGTACTAATGGAAGAGAAAAAATAAAAGGGATAGAAATCAACAAAATCGCTCAAAGAATTATTGAATTATATAACCAGGTCGTTGTTCCAGTAGATTATGAAACCTCTGGAACCAAACGACAAGTTTGTTCGCGATGTATTTTAGATGCTGCTATCCAAGAAATTGAATTTGATGAAAATGGTGTATGTAATTTTTGTAAACTTTATGAAGAGCTTGATAAGGAGTATTCGCTCGATGTCGGAGGGCAACGGCGACTCAATCAGTTAATAGAAGAAATAAAGGCTGCGGGCAAAAATAAAGAGTATGATTGTATTGTTGGGGTAAGCGGGGGAGCAGATAGCAGCTATACATTGTATATGGCAAAAAAGTTAGGTCTCAGACCTATGGCAGTCCATTTAGATAATGGCTGGGATACAGAAGTAGGTGTCAGTAATATAAAAAATATCACCAGTAGATTGGGTGTGGATTTAGAAACTAAAGTCTTGGACTGGGAAGAGTTTAAAGATTTGCAAATAGCTTTTTTAAAGGCTTCGGTACCGAGCGTAGAAGAACCAACCGACCTTGCGGTTATCGGAGCCCTGTATCAGGCTGCATCTAAATATGGTATTCAGCATGTTTTATACGGGTTATCGTTTAGAACCGAAGGTAACATGCCTTTTAGTTGGGGATACAGCGATGGTAAATATATCAAGGGCATACATAAAATGTATGGGAAAAGAGAGTTGAAAACATTTCCTCATCTTACTCTGTTACACACCCTGTATTACCTTTTTATTAAAAGGATAAAGCTTATCCGGTTATTAAATTATATAGATTATAAACGAGAAAAGGTCAAAGAAATTCTACAAAAGGAACTCAGGTGGAAGGATTATGGCGGTCACCACTACGAGTCGATTTATACACGGTTTTATTACTCCTATATATCGCCTCATAAATTTAATATGGACCGAAGAAAAATCCCGTTATCCGCTCTTATCCGTGCTGGTCAAATAACAAGGGAAGAAGCTTTAAAAAGGATAGCGGAAGAGCCGTATCCCAAAGATAGAATCGAAGAAGACAAAGAATACATAGCCAAAAAATTAGGGATGACAAAAAAAGAATTCGAAGAAATTCTTTCTTTACCACCGAAGACATTTTTAGATTATCCTTCTTACTACCCTTTGGTTAAAAGGTTTAAATTTTTATTTAAAATCGCTTCGAATTTGAAGATAATTCCATTGATTTACGACGAAAAGAGATTTTCTCTGAGTAAGTGAGGTCTTTTTGAACCGGATTGACAATATCTATACTGAAACCCAAAAGGTTCATTAAATGAGAGTAAAAAGGGTTTGCATGGTTGTTCATGCTTATTACCCGGCGGACGAGACGCGTGTTCTTAGAGAAGCCGGTGTATTGGTGCAGAATGGATTTGAAGTAGATGTAATTTGCTTACAGGAGAGAGGAAAGAAAAGGTCTGAAGTTGTAAATGGGATTGGAGTCTATAGACTTCCAGTTAAACGGCATCAAGGTGGGGCGTTGATTAAATATATTTTCGAATATCTTACTTTTTTCCTATTGTCTTCCATTGTTTTACTCTTCAAATTTATAAAAAAGCGATATACTGTTATCCAGGTGCATAATCCTCCCGATTTTCTGGTATTTGTTGCAATCGCACCTAAATTGTTAGGTGCTAAAATAGTTCTCGATATTCACGATCCCCTGCCGGAACTGTTCATGTGCAAGTTTGGGCTGAGTCCAGATAATAGTTTAATAAAAATTATTAAGTTTTTAGAAAAGGGCAGTTCAAATTTCGTCGATAAATTAATCACGGTATCGAAACCGTGTGCAGAACTCTTGCAGAGCCGGGGGATACCAGCTGATAGAATTTCTATAGTAATGAATACAGCCGACACCAATCTTTTTGATCGTAACCAATTTCAAAGAAGAAAATTCAAAAACAACTATAGATCTCTTAGAATTATGTATCATGGTGCTTTATTGAAACGATACGGGCTTGATACTGCGATTAAAGCTTTTCACCTTCTCGACGGCAAGGTACCGGGAGCTTCTTTGAAAATTTACGGCCGCGGTGAAGCCGTGGATGAGCTCAAGAAATTAATATCCGACCTTTCTCTCGAACAGCATATCACCCACGGGGGATTTGTCCCCGCTGATGATATACCCCGGCTGATAGCCGAAGCCGACGTTGGAATCGTTCCCTATAAGAAGGACAAGTTTACCGATTTGATACTTCCCACAAAAGCTTTTGAGTATATTGTGATGGACAAGCCGGTTATTATGTCAAGAATATCTGCGGTTGAGGATGTGTTTGATGATTCCGCAGTAATGTTTTTTGAATCGGACAATCCGGACGACCTTGCTCGATGTATTCTTGAATTATACCACAACCCCCAAAAAAGAAGCGAGCTTGCCCGTAATGCTCGAAGGCAATATGCACCGATTGGATGGGAAGTAATGGGTGAAAGGTATTGTGATTTAATTTTTTCTTTAACCGGTGACAAGAAAAATTAGAGAGCTTATACCCAAGATTTGAAAGGAGATAACATGGTAAATATAGCAGTGGTTG
>CAYHGV010000010.1:12019-41254 GCA_964356135.1 uncultured bacterium | reverse complement strand
AATTCGAGAATTTCGAGAATTTAAAGCTCGGTTTTCACGCAGGTTTCAGGTTAAATTATACTTTTTACCCGCCGGCGGCGAGTTTCTGGCGGGCACGTTCGATATTTTTCCGCGCCCGGGAGTTGCCCGGGTCAATTTTTAATACCCGTTCCCAATAAGAGATTGCCAGCTCGAAATCGTCTTTGGTATAAGCCTCGACGCCTAAGAGATAGAGCTGGTAGGGGTCTTCTTTGGCTTTACTTTTCTGCTTTTCGATGTCGTCGAGATAGCGCCGGGCGGTCAGATTCTGCGGGTCGTAACTGAGCGCAGTTCGAAAATACCGTTCGGCTTCACGGAAACTACCGGCTTTGAATTTTTCCTCGCCGGACCGGAGCGAGGAATTGATCAGCTCCTGGACTTTCTTTTGCAGGCTGAACTTTTTATCCAGGAGCTGCTGGTTATTGGGTGCGATCTTTAACAGCCGGTTGCACTCCTGAATCGCCTTAATCCACTGTTCGTTCCTTTCATAGCGTTCGACCCTTGTTAAGCCCGCGGCAACCTCTTCGGCAATTTTCAATTCCGCCCGTTTAATATTCTCCAGCGCTTCTTTATTAGTTGAAGATAGTGCTAAAACCTTTCGCCACGCTTCAATTGCGGCTGCGTAGTTACCCCGGGAAAATTCCTGCAGTCCGTTCTCTAAGTATTCTTTAATTTTAGGGTCAGTGCCCAGGAGGAGTTTGGCATACTCGGCTTTTGCCTGTTCTTTGAGCTTTCCTGCTTCCTGGTTCGCCGGGTCGAGTGCCAGGAGCTGGTCGAAGCACTCAATCGCATTGGGATAGTCCTTGAGCTCAAGATATTTTTTGCCCTGGGCAACCAGGTCGCCGATCGTTCGCTTCTCTTCTTCGGCTTTCGTTCGGTCAATCCAGCTCTGGGCTTCGGCATTATCCGGGTTCCAGATGAGAGCGAGGTCCCAGGTATTCAGTGCCTCCTGATAGCGCTCCTGGTTGTAGAAACTGATTCCCTGGTTTAGGAGGGTGGAGCTCATCAGTTGCTCTTTCGTCTTTAACTCTTCGGCTATCCGCTCTTCGGTTTTTTTCTCCTTCATGCCGAAATGGTAGGAGAGGGCAAAACAGTGGGTGAGACCGAGATCGCCGTAGGGGAGGAAGGCGTAGTCTAAATAGAGCTTAGCCGCATTTACCCCGAGGCCGAAGCTTAAGCCCCCCAAACTGCCGGTAGCAGCGAGGTCGGTGCGGTAGCCAAGGCGGAGGGCAAGATTGTTGATAACCGAATATTCGACTCCAGTTCGAAATGCAAATCCCGCGTCGAAGGGTTTGAGGAGGTCCAGGGCACAATTGAACCGGGAGAAGGAAATGCCGGCTCCGGCTTTAATCGCCATCGGCGGATTGTATCCTTCGACCAGATAGCGAACCTCGGGACCGAAATTTTCAAGGACCAGTCCGAAGCCGATGTGCGGGAAAGTCAGTTTCGTACCGAGGTCCAAAAGAATCGTCGCGGTCCGGGCATCTTCAATGAAGCCGAGGACGGTTTTTAGGTTCACCCCTAATCCGAACGGCCCGAAACTCCGCCCATAGGTGACAATCGGATTCAAGAACTGGGCACCGTAGCTGCCGGTAAGATTTCCCACGCTGTCCCGCGCTTCGATGTTGGAAATGATAACTCCATTAAGACCGACGCCGAAGCTGCCGAATCCGCTCGGAATTGCCAGACCGAGACCGAAATGGTTCGTATCGAAAAACAACTTATGGAACGACGTCGCCACCTGGCCGGAAGTGAGCTCGGCAAGACCGGCAGGGTTGTAAAATACTCCGTAGATGTCATCCGAGAAACCGATATAGGCATCACCCAGGGCAGCCGGCCGCCCGCCGAACCCGAACCGTAAGAATTCAAGGCTGGCTGACACAGGGCTGGGGAGTTCCTGGGCGTGACTCAATCCGCCAAGGAGGCAAACCATTATGAGAAATCGTAGAAACAGGTCTTTAGACCTGTTCAGGTTAGCAAACAGACCTAAAGGTCTGTTTCTACGCCTTGCTCCGCGCGAATCCGTGATAATCCGTGTATCGTTCATCAATGGATTACCGCAAATTTTTTAATGACCTGTCCATGCTTGTCCGAATTGGTTGCCCGGGCTTCGAGCCGGAAGATGTAGACATCGGAGCCTAATTTGCCGGTCAGAATTGTAATGTCATGGATGCCGGTGTCGAACGCCTCTTCGGGGCGACTATAGACCCGTCGGCCGGTAATGGTGAAGATATCGAATTTTACCGTTGCCGGTTCACCCAGTACATAATGGAATTTTACGGTATCGCCTTTTGCCGGACTGGGATAGGCAAAAACGGTGTTTTTATCGAGAAATTCGGGAATGCTCGTCGTCGTGATGGTTATCGCCTTTTCCTGGCTGCCTTCATTGCCGGCAAGATCCTTACCCCAGACCGTAATTCTTCCCAAACCAGGGGCGTTTCCTGCTTTGACATTTCCCGAATACCCGCTGCCGTCGGGATTCAAAAGAATAACCGTGCTGTCATTATTGGTGTCAAACAACCATGCCTGGACAGTGTCCAACTGTTCACTTGGGGCTATTATAATGAAGAAGGAGTCACTCAAAACGACCGAATCCGGTGCGGTAATCGTAAAGTTCGGTTTCGTGGTATCAAGCGCTCCGGATACGGCTCGGAAAAGAATGGTAAAGGGCTTGGTATCGCCTTCGGTCCAGATAATTCCTGCCTGGTCTGAAACCGAACTGGCAATCGATGGATAGCGAGAGATTTGAGCGGATTGACTCAGATTCTGGACCGGTTGCCATTGTCCGATGTAATTTCTGAAATATACTTCGCCAGCGGTCTCGCCTTCCTGCCAGACGACGTAGAGATTGTTATTGACATCGATACCGATGGACGGGAGGCTGGATGCGGTGTCCGGACTTTCAGATACAGTATCGGTGACCGTCCAGCCTGAGCCGGCGGTATAATTTTTATATAGAACTTCCGGGGTCAGGGTCGAATCGCACCAGACAAGATAGAGATTGTTGTTTCCTGCGCCCACGACATTTGGATAGAGCGAGCTGCCGAGAGTCGGGGTGAGTGTCGTATCCTGGGTAGCGCTCTTTTCCCGGTAACGGATCTGGTAGTTGGCGGTACTGTTATCGCTCCAGAAGATATGAACTTTACCGTCCGGCGTCGCGGTCAGGGTGGGGGTCTTCGAGTCGCCACCGGTCATAGCGATATCGGTCGAATCGGTCCAGAACTGATTGTTATAACTGAACATCTTATAGAATACATCGTTGCTGTTGGTAATGGTCGTATAGGCGGTCCAGACGAGATGGGTATTGTTGCTCGCATCCGAGACAATTGCCGGCGAACGGGAAGTGTCGGCAGTATTGGTAACCCGGGTTTTAGCCTCCCACTGGTTTTGCCGGAACCGCCGCCAGTAAATATCCTTTCCTTCCTGCCAGGCAACCGCGATCGTGCCGAGGTTGTCCAGAGCTAAAGTCGGTTGCCGGGAAGGGGTCTGAGTAGAATTGCTGACATTGGTCGGGTCAGCCCAGGTCGAACCGTTGTCACCGGAACGGGTGTAGAAGATTTCCGACGGGTTGCCGGACGCATAGACGCAATGGAGAGTATCGTTTTTATCCTTGACCAGCTTTCGGCTGGTCGACGGATAGGTGGC
The DNA here is from genome assembly GCA_964356135.1 of uncultured bacterium. Classification (GTDB taxonomy): domain Bacteria; phylum Hydrothermota; class Tepidihabitantia; order CAYHGV01; family CAYHGV01; genus CAYHGV01. The sequence goes on along the minus strand of CAYHGV010000010.1, from coordinate 37,591 downwards.
ATCATCGTTGCCGGAAACCATCGGCTTTGCGATGCAAACGAAATCTAAAGAATCGGAACCGGTGCTGCCCAGCATATCGCCAGTCCGAATCCGAGCCGTATATGAACCGTTCTTTACTTGGTCTCCGGTTTCGTTGTAACCGTTCCAGAAGACTGCTGAGGGCGGAATACCATCACCGGAAAGAATAAGTACGGTATCGTTGCCATTGTCGATACTAAACTGCCAGTTGATGATATCCGAGGCTTGGGCATTGAGATGAAATTCGATCGAGTCACTTTTTCCATCGCCATCCGGGCTCAGGGTATCGAGGTCGGTGTCGAGGATTACTTCCGGTGGGACACTATCGGTATAGGTATAGAGTCCGCCCAGAGTGCCTAAATAGAAAGAGTGATTTAAACCCAGGTCAATGTCCGAACTATAGGTTAAATAGTTTTTTAATCCACTGTTTAATTCCTGCCAGGTTTTACCCGAATCTAAAGAGAAAAAAGCGCCTTCGGCGTAAGCGCCCGCCAACGTCAGGTTTTTATCGGTTGCGACTGTAAAAATATACTTGTTTATCGGCAATAATTCCCAGCTCTGGGCTCCATTGACTGAACGGGCGAGGCCCAGCTGATTAATGAAAAAACAGGCATAGAGGATATTGGGAAATGCTGGATTAAGCCCGAGGTCCCATATCCCGGTCCCGATCGGGATGCCAGTGCTCGATGGAAAGAAGCTCGTCCCTCCATCGGTACTCTTATAGACTCCTTCGACCGTTCCGATGTAGACGGTCGAGGTCGTTTCGGGATTGATCGCAATATCATACACCGGTGGTTTATCCTCCCAGACTTTCGACCAGCTGTTACCCTGGTTGGTGCTTTTATAAAGAGACTGGGTCGTGCCGGCAAAGAGGGTTGTCGGTATCTGGGGATCGACCGATAAAGCCAGGACCGCACTCGAATCAGGGGGGGGCAGTTTGGTCGACTGCCAGGTTACTCCGCCATCCGACGACTTCAGGATAGCGCCCACCGAACCCAGATAGATTTCATCACTGTTTGTCGGGTTTAAGGCTAAGGAATAGAACATCGGCAGGTTCCACAGGTTCCCCGGCAGGGTGACGGCTTGCCAGGTTTGAGCGTTGTCGGTGGTGCGATAGAGTCCACCGCCGATGCTTGCAGCGTAGAGAAGTCCCTTGTTGACAGGGCTGAAAGCAAGGTCGACAATAAAATTGCAGGAGAGTTTGTAATTATAATCTTCCCAGTTTGATTCATTGTTACGGAATACGCCGCCGGTGGTGCCGGCGAAGAGGTCGGCTTGGTTAAGGGTAAGTGCGGATACCGTTTGATACGAGAGCTTGCCGACCGGCTGCCAATTGGTCGCACCAACGTTCACGGTATAGACACCGGCGCCTTCGGTAGCCGCATAAATCTTGGTGCCGCGGGCAACTAAGTCGCTGGTCGGAATATCCAATCTGATCGTCGACCAGACAATTCCACCATCGGTAGAAAAGAAGCACCCCCGGTCGCCCGAAGCGACATAGAGATAATTGAGAATGTCGACGCGTACTACCAGCAGGTCACGGATATTTTTTCCGGGTGCGCTGGGTAACGGTTTCCAGCTCAGCCCACCGGTGAAGCTCGAGAATACTCCCTGGGTCCGGGTTCCGAGATACAGGACATCCCGGTTGACAACCTGGTCTCTTCCCCGCGCAAAGGCGGTGACTGCGACCTGGTCAAAGAGGGTGCTCGGTTTTCCCCAGTTTTGGCCGCCGTCGGCCGACCTGAAAAAGCCGGTATGCTCCAGACCGATGTAGATGGTGTCACCACCAGGATCGGCGAAGAAGATCGTGTTGACCGTGTCTTCGGGAATCTGGGGGTGACGGTTCCAGCTGTCGCCGCGGTTGTTGCTGACGTAGAGACCGAATTCAGTGCCGGCAAAAACGGTACCGTTTGCTTTTGCCTTGAGCGAACGGATGGTCGTGTATTCCAGTGTGGTGTTAGCCGGAACCCAGTCTTTGCCCGAGGAACGTTTGTACACCCCATTGAGCATTGTTCCCGCGTAGAGCACTCCGTCCGGTGCAAGGTCAAGACATTGAATCATTCCACCCCAGGGTCCATTCGTGGTCCAGGTATCATCGCCTTGGGTTGAAAAGGTTTTGATTGCTGCCGGCGTTGGGGGTAATTTTGGCAGCTCGGGTAGGGTTAAACCGAAAACCGAAATTCCAAAAAAAAGAAAAATGAATATTCGCTTCAACCCAACTCCGACCATTTACCACACCGGTCGCCGTAGCGATCGATCTGTTTGCCGGCGCGCAGGGTCTCAACGACCTCGCACTGGTTGGCGCAGTCCGGGCAGCCGAACGCCCTGGTTTCAAAGTTGATATCGGCAATTTCGAAACCGGCAAAGCGGCTTCCCTGACCGTTGACCGATTCCTGGGCTAAGAGGGCTGTGCCGATTGCACCCATCACGAGAAAATTATCCGGAACAATAATCGGCAGGCTTAACGTTCGTTCAAATGCCTTTACCACGCCGACATTTGCCGCCACTCCGCCTTGAAACAGAACCGGCGGCAGAATCTCTTTACCTTTGGCTACGGTATTCAAATAATTGCGGACAATCGCATCGCACAGACCGGCAATGATGTCTTCAGTTTTTACTCCTAATTGGGCTTTGTGAATCATGTCGGATTCGGCAAAGACCGTGCAGCGGCCGGCAATGCTGACCGGATTTTTTGCTTTCAAGGCTAACGAACCGAACTCTTCGATCGGAATGGCAAGCCGGGTTGCCTGGTGCTCTAAAAAAGAACCGGTGCCGGCGGCGCAGACGGTATTCATCGCAAAGTCGACCGGTATGGAGTCGCGCAAGATTACAATCTTCGAATCCTGGCCGCCGATTTCGATTACGGTTTTTACATCCGGACAGGACAGGCTGGCAGCAACCGCATGGGCGATGATCTCATTTTTTATTATATCGGCACCGACCATCACCCCGGCTAAACGGCGGGCAGAGCCGGTGGTGCCGGTGCCGGCGATGTTCACTTCCGGAGAGATCTGATTTTTTAAATTGGCTAACAACTCCTGGATGGCGTTGATCGGTCGACCCTGGGTGCGCAAATAGGCACTGGCGATGACCTCCATGCCGGTATCGACGACGACACCTTTGGTTGAGATCGAACCGACATCGACGCCTAAATATGCTTTAATCATGTAAGCAGGATAGGCGCTTTTAACCCTACTGTCAAGAGTTTTTTGAGCAATAGAATAATATGAATGATAGTTTAATTCTCGAACAGGTTGAAAATATTTGCTTTATTCTGGTCCCAACAAAATATTGTAAATAAGCAAGAGGATATTAGCCGATTTTGGCTATAATTTTTCCCCGCCCGGCTTTGCGAGCGGAATCGCTTGTTTGCAGAGCGGGCAGTTGTCCGGCTGATAGTTGACGACTGGATGGCGATAGACTGAAAAGAAGGGAATATCCCAGCAGAGGTTTTCGCTCCGGTCGATGAAGACCGCAATGCCCAAAACCTCGCCGGAAAACGTTTTGAGTGCAGCCAGAGTTTCTTTGATTGACCCGCCGGTGGTCAAGACATCATCCACGACCAGGATTTTTTCTTCGGGTTTAATCTCGAATGCCCGACCGATGGTTCGACCTTTCTCGGCTTTTTCGGCGAAGACGCAGCGTGCACCCACCTGGCGCGCGACCTCAAAGGCGATGATGATCCCGCCGGTGGTTGGACCGCAAACGGCATCGATTTTTTTGTCTTTGAAATGTTCACCGATTTTTTGGGCAAAAAGCGTAACCAGCTCCGGATGCTCTAAGATTCGAAACTTTTCGAAGTAGTATTGAGAATGGAGCCCGGAAGTCAAAACGAAATGGCCTTCTTTCAGGACCTGATACTGCGTGAGGATTTCTGCGAGATTATTGCTCATCGAAGACCTGACCGGAAAAAACATAAATCTCGGTATTCGGTGCTTTCCAGGCGTCAGGCGGCAAGCCGGCTTTGAGACAGGTATTGGCTAAGAAGGTCTCCCGGTCCCAGCCTTCTTCAGTTGCGACCTGGGGGAGGAGCAGTCCTTGATACCAACCCTGTTTGATGAGAATACCGTGTTTGCCGACTTCGATTGTATTCGGGTCGGAGATTCGTTCCAGGGGCGTGAGTGCAGTTATTTCAATTTTAATATCCTTGAGTTCCTGGGGTTGGACGGGCCTGAACCGCGGGTCCTGGGTTGAGGCGGCAATTGCCATTTCCGAGACCGTCTGGTAGAGCGGTTTAATGCCCTGGACATAGCCGATGCAGCCGCGGAGCTGGCCGTGTTTTTTTAATGTGACAAACGCACCACAAAGCTCTTTGAGCCGGTCGGTTGCCGGTGTGAACTGGGGAACGGCTTTGCCCCGGATATGATTTTCGAGGGTGGTGCGGGCAATGGTGATGAGGTCCTTTTTTTCGGTTTCGGTTAAAGTTACGCCAGTTTCAGCAGTTGGTTTGACCATATCCTCCCCCTTTTTGGCTGAACAAAATACCGTGAAGAGTAAAATTAAAATCGAAGCCGACCTCATCGAAAAGTTACTTGTTCTCTTTGTAGAAAATCGCCGTGCCATAGCCGACGATATAACCGCCCTGATCGCCGATGACATCATTGGAGTTGGTTGCTTTTAATAACCGGGATGTGTTGGCACCTACCAATTTGGCTGCCATCATCATTGTCGCCATCGGGCCGCCGCCGCATGCCTGGGCTTTTTCGGTTGCGAGCGCGGTTAACAGTCCTTGCGGGTCGAACTTTTCGAGAAAGCTCAGGGTGTAGGTATCGGTTTTAACGCAATTTTCATAGGAATAACCATGATAGAGGTCGGAAGAGGCGAGGATGACTGCCTTTTTGCCCTTCAGGGCCGAAGCCAAAGCTTGAGCGAGAATCGTGCAGTTCGCTGCCGACTGGTCCGCCATCATAATCGGGACGATCTTAAAATTTTTGAGTGCGGTTTGCAAAAGCGGCAGCTGGACTTCCAGGGAATGTTCCTGGTTGAAGGCATTGGGCAGGTCTTTGATCAGCGAGTCCTGGTTAATGATTTCGGCGGCAAGGGTCGAGTCGATTTCGACTTTTCCCAAAGGAGTTTTCCAGGCGCCCTGGGCGTAGACCGCCAGACCGGGGAAATAGACCTGATGGGACGGTCCAATCATGACGACCGTTTTAATATCGTCGCCCGCAATCTGATTGATTCCATAAGCGGCAACCGCACCGGAATAGGAATAGCCGGCATGGGGAACGGAAATACCGATTATCTGACCGTTAACCGGTTCTTTCTTGGCGGCGGCAAAAAGTTGCCCGGTAATCTTTTTTAAACTATCCGGACGGGATGGATAAAACCCACCGGCAAAAACTGGTTCTCGGACCATCTCACCCCCTTTTTTAGAGGCGCAGAGAATTGTTGAAAGTAGTAAAAATATGATCAGTCTCAACTCAACCCCAGCCGCTTGGGTTCTTTTTTTTTCTTAAAACCCTGCATCCGGGATTGACCGCACTTTGGACAGACCCATTTCCGTTGTTTATGGAAGCTCCGTTTTTCTTCGGTCATTTTTATCCGGCAGACCGGGCAGTGCATCATTCACCGTTCCGGCTGTTTCTCCGATGTAGCCAAGTAGTATTATCAATAGATTTTATTAGTATCACGAAGCTATCTTACCATTGCCGGTTTTAGTGTCAAGGTGTGCTACGGAGACCATTGAAAAATCATTTTTAACCACAGAAGGCTCGGAAGACACTGAATAATTATATGAAATACAAATAATAACCCTTCCGTTCCGCTACCCGCCACACAGTATGTCGGGTATGGCGGACGTGGTTCCTTATTGCAGGATTTGGGAAAAAAGAAAGCGGCCTTCGTGCCGCTTTCTTTTTAGTCGCCGTCCTTATGGACCGAAATCGTAGCTGACGAGTTGCAGCTCAACCGTTCCCGAAGGAACTTCTACTTCGCTGATGATGAGTCCGACATCCGGAGCGAACCAGTGTTCCCGTTCCACCTGTCCGCCTGAAATGGTTACGCGCAGGCAGTTCGAGAAGCTACCGGCTGTAACCTGGCGTGAACCCATTTCGGGCACACTGCCGGTTCCGTTGTCACCGGTAGCCCAGGATTTGGTTACCCAGAGCGGAAGTAAAAATCCCAAATAATCATTCGCGGCACGCGGTTCATGGATGTAAATCGAATCGCCGGCTACGATGTAAGCAAACGAGGTGTCGACGATTACGGTATCCGGCAGGGTGAACTGCCGCTCGATATCCCACTGGATTCGGCCGCCGCCGAGGTCGATGCTATTAACTACGGTCGTTCGGAGGGTAAGAGAATCGCCATTGATTTCACCTTCGAATACCCTCACATGGCCTAAAGCTATGGGAAAGTAGTTTTGAACCTGGATCGTAATCGTATCGGTGGTGGTATAGATGCCGTCCGATACCGAGCAGACGAGCCGACAGGTCTGGGTTGCAGCCGGAGCCTGCCAGGTAACGTTCATGCTGTCCTGGTTGGCGACAATGGTGCCGCCATCCGGGCTTTCCCAGTAGTAGGTGAGCGGTGCATCGAAATCGGGGTCCGAGGCATAACAGGTGAGGGTCTGGTTGTAGCTTGCGACCTCAAGCGAGTCGTAAACGATGCTGTCGATGACCGGCGCGGAGTTGGCGATTACATGGATGGTGATGGTATCGGCGGTCGATACGCTCTCCGGATCGCTGACAGTACAGATTATCGGATAGTCGCCGACATCAGCCGCTGTTGTCCAGAGTGCCGGGTTGGTGTCCGGGTTGTCAAAACTTCCCGCCTCCGCCAGCCAGTGGTAGGTGAGGGCAGCGTCTTCCGGGTCGGTGGCAGTGCAGGTGAGGGTGACAATGCCGCCGGCACGAACCGTGTCCTGGTCAGCAGTGATGCCCGTTATGACCGGAGCCGCGTTTTTGGTGCAGCCCGAATAGAAGAGGGTTGCCAGGGCTACGACCGAAAGAATGGTTAGTACCTTTTTCATGATTCCTCCTTGATTTGTTTGTTCACTTTATAGGTTTTGAGAAGTAACGGCGGAGCATAGCCGGAGTCTTTTTTAGATACCCCGCTTTGTATATGACTGAACGCCGCATCATAGTTACCGGTATTGGTTTATGTTTAATCACGCAGCCTTCTTTGGGTTAATGCGTATCATTTTTTCAGCTTTCTTTTTGCAGGTTTTTTTGTTTGAGAATCCGGAGTTCTTTTGGATTGCCGGAGGCGTTGGGGTTTCAGCCCAGAGCGTTCTGGTTTTTGAGCCACAGCCTGGTTGTGAGACCCGATAACGGTTTCGAATCTTATACCGCAGTAATAGCAGTATTCGGCAAAAGGAGTCTTTATCCGTGCTCCGCATTGAGGGCACTGGGAGATGAGTTTTATCCCGCAGGCGGGGCAGGTCGTATCAGTATCCGCGCCGAGGTAATTGCACTTCGGGCATATTTTTAAAGTATCCATGCTTATTTATAAAACAGGGCGATTAGAAAACGATTAGAGGTTTAGCCTGCAAATACGCTTTGCCGGGGGGCAACCCCTGGGAAGGCGCCCTTTGGGAACGCCGGTCCTACACTCTGGTTTTTATCTTATTATATTATTATAAAGGTTGGTTATGTCGCTGCCGGGGGTAACTTTCAATTCTTGCTGCATCATCTCCCGCAAACGCTCGAATTGGCGCAGAGCACCGGCACGGTCGCCTTTGGCTACCAGGGATTCCATAATCAGATAGTGGGCAAATTCATTTAATGGCTCGAGCCGGAGCAGTTGCTGTCCAAAATCGATCAATTCGTCCCAGTCCAGCCGCTCCCGTGACCGCACCGCCAGCCATTCGAGAATCGACTTTACCTTTGCCCGGAGTTCAATCTGATGGTCATCGATCGGCAGTTCATACATTTCCGGCAGAAAATCTCCCTGGTAGAGCAGCCAGGCTGCCCGTGCTTTTGCCTCTGCCGGGTGGAGTTTGCCTTGATTCTGGAGCGCCTGGTATTGGGTATACAAGCTGCCAAATTCAAAGCAATCAACCCAAACCTTTTCTGCGTCGAGCTTGTAAAAAGTTCCGTCGAAATTTATACAGTCCATGCCGAGTGCCTTTCGAAGCTGGGACATGGTAAAATTGAAGTTCAGGCGTGATTTATCCGGACTCATCCGGGGCCAGAGATGCGATGATAAGGTCTCCCGGGTGGCTCCGGCGCCTGCGCCGAGGACGATCAGCAGTCCCAATAATTCCTTTGCCTTTTTTGAACCCCAGTCCTTTGCCGGGACAGGGTCATCATCTGCCGGTCGAATTACCTTGAGCCCGCCAAGGGTAAAGACTTTCGATCGCGCCGGCTCGGTCCGGGCGAGTGCTTTGGCGAATTTTACGAGTCCGGCACCAGGGGTGCCGCCACGACCAACGATAGCGGGCTCGTTCTTTTCGAGCTTTCGAATAATGTATGAGACCCATGGCTGCGCCCCCATTTTCACCAGCAGAAGGATTCCTTTCTTTATGATAGCCTCGTCATGCAAGGCGATGCCGAGCTCGGTAAAGAGCATCGGGTCTTCAATCCGCTCCATGACCGGGTTGGCTAATTTGAGAGCCTGGTTCTTTTTATTGAGTTTTGCCAGAATAAGGCATCGCTGAATCAGGGAAGTCCACTGGAGTTTCGTTAAATTTTTCCGTGCTGTCTCTCTCGAAACTCTATTCGTCCCTTTGAGCGCTTCGGGATAATTTCCGTACTCAAGTTCAATGCGACTTTCCACGAGTCGGGCGGCGCAGAGGGTGTTTTCGTCGACTTTTCTCTCGGTGTTCATGCTCTGGATGAGTGCCAGGTCCTTTCGGGCATCATCAATGCGATCCTGATAAAAGGCGGCTTTGGCGCGGGCGGCGAGCGACGAAACGACAAGATTATAATAATTAAATTTCACTGACTCTTCGATGGTTTGGCTCAGGGCGGAGATGGCTCGATCCAGCTCACCGAGCGATAGAAAGGTCTCTCCGATATGATAGCGGGTATTGAGGGCTGCTCCCGCATCACCGATGGTGGTGTTGATATCGAGCGCTTTTCGGAAATTGGCGAGGGCTTCGTTAAGTTTTCCCTGTACCTGGTATGCGATGCCCAGGTTGGTATAGGAGACCGCCATACCATCCAAGCGAAGTCCTTCTTCTGCGATCTTCAAAGATTGCTCGTAGTACTGGAATGATTTTTCAAGATTTCCCTCGAGCTCGGCGATGACGCCGAGGGTGGTGGTTGCGATATGCGCCGGATAGGGGAAAAATTGAGGAGGAAGAGTCGAGAGCAGAGCCGCGGCTTTCGATTTCGCCCGCCGGTAATCTCCTTTGCGCCGAAGCAAGGTGCATTCCTCGGCTTTAGTCATCCAGAAGAGCCGTTCCCGTGCCGGATGTTTCAGGCGCCGAAGGAGGCGGAGTGCCCAGTTACGGTAGTGCTCAGCCTGCTCGAAATTGAGGCGGTAGCTAAAACTTCGGCTGAGGAAGAGGAGAATCTGCGCCGCCTCCCGTAAGTAACCGCGCCGCTCAAGCCTTTTGACCAGCGCGAGATCCTCTTCCGGTCGGGGAAAGAATTTACCGGTGATCGGTCCAAGGCGGTGAATGATAAACTCGGCACGCAAGTTTTCCTGGGTTAACTCGTTGGGGAATTTCCGGGCGATTTCGAGGGCACGGCTGGCATAGCGGTAGGCATCTTCACCTTTGTATTTTTTCACCAGCGCCGAGGTAAGTTTCAGCAGGCGTCGGCAGAGGGATTTGGTCTCTTCTTCCGAAGCGAGGTCTTTGGTGAGATGATAGGCGATTGCTTCTTCACTCCCGCGATTTTTTTCCAGGTAGCGTGCGATTGCACGGTGCTGATTTTTTCGTTTGAGCGGTTCCATTTGATTGTAGATTACTTCCCGGAACAGAGGATGGGTGAAGGCGTATAATTTTTCTCTCGGTTCAAGAAGCTGCATGGCGAGGAGACGGTGGAGAATTTTTGAGTTAGCCGGTCCGGGAATCGGAAAAAATTTTAAAAGGGTATCGAGCTCAAACTCGCTGCCCAGGACCGATGCTGTTTCTAAAAATTCACGCTGTTCGGGCCGTAATCTGCCGAGCCGGGTTTTAATCATCGCCCGTAAGCTCTCGGTCAGGGGGAGGTCCTGGTAATAATCGACGATTTCCCAGCGGGTCTCCTGGAAGCGCAGAATGTTGCGTTCGGTCAGTGCCCGGATAATTTCTTCGATGAACAAAGGATTCCCGTTGGTCGTCTGGTGGAGCCAGCGTCGGAACGGAAGGGGCACGTCCGGTCCGAACAGGCTCTCGAGCAGTTCGTCGACATCCGACCAGGTCAGGTTGGGCAGGTCGATACTCCGCAGGGCTCTTTGTTCAGCAAGAGCGGAGCGGACCTGGTCAAAATTCGAGTCCGGTCCAACCGGGTGGCTACTGCCGATGATCAATATCGGTTTGTCGTGAATACGGAGCGCCAGGAACTTTAAAAATTCGAGACTTTCCTCGGGGAGCCAGTGGATGTCGTCGATGGCGATAATGACCGGCCGGGCGAGCGAAAGGTTGGCAAAGAATTTAAAAAGTCCATTAAAGAACAGCCGGTGGTCTTCCCTCCGCTCAACGAAGGGGATTTCAAACGGATAGTTGTCTTTGAGCCCGGGGATGATTTCGGACAAAGGGTGAACGGCGTAGGGTTCGAGGTATTTTGCCAGAAACTCGGTTTTGTTCGGAATTCGGGCGATACAATCGGAAACGAGGTTCGGGAACGGGGCAAGGATTGAGGTTTCATTTTCGACCGCGCGCGCGGCTAACCGCCAGGCGGTTTGGAGCGCGGGCAGCGAGAGGAACTCGTGCAGCAATCGGGTTTTGCCGGTGCCGGTCTCGCCCCGGACGAGGACGAACCTGCCGGCATAGTCGGAGGTTGCATTGAACTCCTCGCCGAGAAACGAAATTTCCTTTTCACGTCCGACAAACGGGAGTTTTTTCCCTCCGCTCAAGAACATTGCCATCGCCTTTGATTATTCAATGTTTTCTTCTTACTCAACCGTCCAATAGACCCGAGCCAACCAACGTAGAAAAGATAGTCTAAAAAGAGGGTTTGTCAACGTGAAGCCGCCGGTACTTAAAATTTTAGTACTGTTAAAAATTATTTGGTTACGATGGGAGAGTCGGTTGTAATCAGAGTTTCGACTTCCCGGGCAATGCGTTCCCGATTGTGAAGGTCAAGTTCGAAGACATGGGGATTATGGTTTTTGATCAATGTTTCAATAAACGGCAACCGGCAGACCGGGATGGTGGCAATGATCGACAGCGAGTCCTGGCTAAACAAGCCCGGTACTATTTTTTTGAATCGCTCGCTCAGCAGCTCCAATTTGCCGATCTCGTCAATGACCAGCCAGTTCGACTTCACCGTTTCGAGCCGGGGGATGGCTACCCGTTCGAAGTCTTCGATATTGACTCCGTACTGGGCTACCCGGTAGGGACCCGGGTGGTCTTTATGGGCGAGCATGCCGGTTGTGCCGTCGGTCGTAACAATTTTGAATCCTACCCGTTCGGTGCCGTGCCGCAGTTCTTCGGTAAAAAAACCGCTACACGAACCGGCTATCTTTTTTACGACGGTCTTTACCAACGTCGTTTTACCAACCCCGGGTCGACCGCGGATAAGAATCTTCATCTAAAATATTCTACTAATTGGTTAAATGGCAACCGAGTGTCGATAAGTAATGTTTTTGAATTTTTAGAAGATGTTTCTTTGTGTACTTTGTGTGCCCCATTAGATAGCATTATATTAAAAAATTGGACATCTAATGGGGACTTTGTGGTTCAATCTTAAATTCCGCGGGATAGGCGATTGGCTAAATAGGGGGGGAGGCCGGCCTGGATGATCTCCTGTTGGGCGCCACGAATATCGTAGACGAGCCGGAGAAACTGGAACTCCTTCGATTCGGTATTGTAGAGGCAGGCACAGGACCGGGGGTCGCCGTCGCGGGGCTGGCCGACACTGCCGATATTAATGAGATAGCGATATTTGTCCTGGAGCATAAAGCTGGTTGCAGGCAGCACTTCCGGGTCTGCGTCCAGCGCGGATTGGACCACGACAAACGGTTGATGGGAATGGCCGATGAGACAGACCGGGGTTTCGAAATACGAGAATTCGGCGAGGGCATCGTCGAGGCTGTAAACGTAATTCCAGCTCGCGGGCGAAGACGGTGTCGCGTGAACCAGGAGAAAAGGCGGCTGGGTTTTTTTCAACTCCAGGCTCTCGAGAAACCGGAGCGATGAATCGGTCAGGCGAGATTTTGTCCAGAGAACGGCTTCGGCGGCAATCGGGTTAAAGTCATCAAGGGTGGTCTTGCCGACCGCAGCGTAGTCGTGGTTGCCGCCAACAATCAGACCCGGTAATTTTTTTACTTTTTCAATGCATTCGTTGGGACTAGCGCCGTAACCGACTAGATCCCCGAGGCAGAGATACTGCTCGGCACCTTCCGCTTTGAACCGTTCCAGAACCGCGGTTAATGCCTCGTTGTTGGCATGAATATCAGAAAAGAGACCGATGAGCATAAAGATGGTGATTGGTTAAATGGTTCGGCTCGCTCGGACCGAAACGGTCCGCACGAGCCGTAATGGGTAAATTGGAGCAACAGAGCTTTAGGTCTGTTATCGCTTCTTAACAGGTCTAAAGACCTGTTTCTACAACTTACGAATGATAAAATAGTGGTCACGCACTTTGGGTTATTCGTCGGTTCGGAACGAGCCGATGTCATTCGTCTTATTTCGCCTTTTTCATTATTTTGTCTAAAACCGCATTGATGAATTTGGCTGAGCCTTCGGTGCTGTAGCTGTGGGCAAGCTCTACCGCTTCATTAATACAGACCTTGGGCGGTATTTCGGGCAAAAATAAAAGCTCGCAGGTTGCTAAACGGAGTATCGCCCGGTCAACATGAGCGAGCCGTTTAAAATCCCAACCCTTCAACGTTTCGGTAATCTCTCCGTCTATCTTTTTTAAATTGATAACCGTCGTTTCAATCAGCAGCTGGGCATAGCGTTTTGATTCGGCGTGCAGGCGACGGCGCAGAAGGATATCGGCAATTGCCTTGCGGAGTGGGTCGCCGACCAGGTCAATTTGGTAGAGTGCCTCCACCGCCAGCATCCGGGCTTTACGACGCCGGACAACAATTGATTCTTCTGGTTTCGCGATCTTATTTGAGCTGGGTTTGAAGGTTGACGAGTTCGATGGCGGAAAGTGCCGCGTCCCAGCCTTTATTACCGGCTTTGGTGCCTGCCCGTTCAATTGCCTGCTCGATGGTATCAGCGGTGATAATGCCGAAGATGGTCGGAATGCCGGTTTTATAATAAACCTTGGCAATGCCCCGTGACGCTTCGGCGGCGATGTACTCAAAATGGGGAGTGTCGCCCCGAATGATGGCGCCCAGGCATATAATCGCATCGAATCGATTGAGGTCGGCTATTTTCTTGGCAAGGGGAGGAATTTCATACGCACCGACCGTCCAGAAGATTTCAATTTCAGCGGCAGTATGCCGTTCCAGGCAGTCGATTGCGCCCCGGATGAGATCATGGGCGATAAATTCATTGAACCGTGAGACAACCAGTGCAAATTTTTTCCCGGTTGCGTCTAACTTACCTTTGTATTCTTTATACTCTTTCATTTTTTCCCTCCTTGGTCTAATGTATTCAAGATATGACCGAGCTTATCCCGTTTGGTCAAGAGATATTTCAGATTGGTCGGGGTCGGTTCAATAATTATCGGCACCCGTTCGATAATCGTCAAGCCATAGCCGGCCAAGCCGACCACTTTCTTCGGGTTATTGGTCAGGAGCCGGATACTGGTCAGGCCCAAGTCGACGAGAATCTGGGCACCGATTCCGTAGTCACGTAAATCGGCAGGGAAGCCGAGTGCCTGGTTGGCTTCAACCGTATCCAGACCTTTATCCTGCAGGGTGTAGGCACGCAGCTTGTTGACGAGTCCAATCCCCCGTCCTTCCTGGCGCATATAGAGAAAGACTCCCTGTCCTTCCTGTTCTATCAACTCGAGTGCGTGCTGCATCTGGGAGCCGCAATCGCAGCGCAGCGAAGCGAAGACATCGCCGGTCAGACACTGGGAATGGACGCGCACCAGAATATTCTCTTTTCCCCGGACGTCGCCTTTTATTAAAACCAGGTGGTGAGAACAGTCGATGATATTTTCATAGGCAAGGAGTCTGAACTCGCCATAGGGAGTCGGGAGGATGGTATCGACGTCTTCGATTCGTTTCACCAGTATTTCCTGGCGGTGCCGGTATTCGATGAGGGCTTTGATCGTGACGATTTTGAGCCCGAACCGTTTGGCGATGCGTTCTAATTTCGGTAATCGCGCCATGGTTCCATCCGAATCCATAATTTCACAGAGCACCCCGGCAGGATAGAGACCGGTGAGCCGCGCCAAATCGACCGTCGCTTCGGTATGTCCGGCACGGCGGAGGATTCCACCCTCTTGGGCGCGCAAAGGGAAGATATGGCCGGGTCGGGCAATGTCCTCGGGTTTGGTTTGGGGTTCAATCATCACTTTGATGGTGAGGGAGCGGTCATAGGCGGAAATACCGGTGGTCGTACCTTTAATGGCATCAACCGAAACGGTAAACGGCGTGCCGAGCTTGGCGGTGTTATCCGGCACCATGACCGGAATTTTCAAAGCATCCAGCCGCTCAGCGGTCATCGGCATACAGATAAGGCCGCGACCGTATTTAGCCATAAAGTTTATCGTTTCCGGCGTTACCTTTTCGGCAGCGGTGATAAAATCGCCTTCATTCTCCCGGTCTTCATCATCGACGACGATCAGGAGCTTGCCCTTTTTTATTTCTTCGACTGCCTCTGGGATTGAAGCAAATTTGGTCATCGGAGTTTGCGGTACCAGCGGTTATGAAATGCGCGATACTCTTTCCGGTTTATAATTTTCTCCCACCATGCTCGATTGTTTCGGTACCAGTTGATGGTTTCAGTCAAGCCGGTCGTAAAGCCGGTCGGCGGTGTCATGCCGAGCAGTTTTTTCATTTTTTTTGTTGACGAAACCAGCCGTTCGACATGGCCGGGACGGTCCTGAATGTGCTGGATTAAATTCGGTGGCTTACCAAAGTGATCAAGAATGGTTCGGGTGATGGTCAAGACATCGGTCTCTTTGCCGGTGCCGAAATTTATCACCTCGCCTTTTATTTTTTTAATATCGAGCTTGAGCAGTTTTTCCAGGAGCACACAGGTGTCGCCGACAAAGAGCCAGTCACGGGTATTTTTGCCCGAGCCGTACACGGGCAGTTGTTTATTCTCAAGCGCATTGATGATAAATAAGGGAATGAGCTTTTCTGGATACTGATTGGGTCCGTAGTTATTGAACGGCCGGACAATGACAATCGGAAGGTTGTAAGTCCGGAAAAAGGAATAGGCTAACCGGTCAGCCGCTGCTTTGGTCGCGGCATACGGACTCTGGGGGAAGAGCGGGTGGTCTTCCGCCATCGGAATCTTCCGGGCACTGCCGTAGACTTCCGAGGTTGAGATATGGATGAACCGCTCCCGGGGATTCTCCTTGAATTCGTCGAGCAGTATAGAGCTACCCACGAAATCGGTGTGGACAAACGGTTCGAGATTAGAAATCGAACGGTCGATGTGGGTCTCGGCGGCGAAATGGACGACCTGGTCGATGGTTTTATAGATCGCGCGCACCTTTTTGCGGTCACAGATGTCGCCTTTGATAAGCTGAAAATTGGGATTGGCGGTAACGCTGTCGGGGAAATTATCGAGGTTGCCGGCATAGGTCAGTTGGTCGAGAACCACGACCTGGTATGTGTTTTTTTCGAGCAGGTGGCGGACGAAATTGGAGCCGATAAAACCCGCGCCACCGGTTACGAGAACCCTATTCACCGTAAGTATTTATTCGAACCATTAGTTTTACTTTGCTCAACAGACGCTTCGGTATCGCTGCCATTGGTTCTATTCGCTTTACTTACCCTAACCTTCTTTCAGCCGCCAATCATAGGGTATCGACTGGTCATAGGGGTCAATGCGGTATTCGTCCGGATTCTGATAATTATAGAGTTCGGTCGGACAGTTGATGATATAGGCGGGTTCAGCGCCGATTCCTTTCATTCCATGATAGACAAAAGGCGGTATTTTTATGAGCATCGGGTTCTGCTCGCCCATAAAGAGTTCCATTACCGTGCCATAGGTTTTAGAATCCTCGCGCCGGTCGTAGAGAACCACTCGCGCCATCCCTTTAATCACCGCAAAGAAATCGGTCTGGAGCTTGTGGTAATGCCAGCCTTTGACCACGCCCGGATAAACCGTGGTCAGATAGACCTGGCCGAACTTTTTAAACATCGGGTCATCGGAGCGGAGGAGCTCCATCAAAAACCCGCGTTCATCCGGAATAACCCGTAATTGCTTTATTTCGACGCCATCAATCATAAGTAAGTATTAAGCAATAATTGTCCAAAGTCAAGCTAAAAAGCTTATGGGGTTATGAAATCTAAACGGCGGGTGAAGCGAAAAACTAAAAATGACACCAATTTACCATAAATCATTTTTTCAAGGCAAAACACCACTTACGCCTGTTCCGGTTCTGAGTTGGCACAAATTTAGCGCAAGGTTTTTAGAGCTCGTATCCTAAGATTTTCCCTTGACATGTTTCAAATAAGTTGTATCGTTAATCAAAGGGTGTAAGTATAATGGATACGAATAAAGAGCAACCGATGGCGACCAATGGTGGTCGCAGAGGTTGCTTTTGTGCGTTTAGGGATATAGAGTTAAGAACAAAAATGAAGGGGGTTGAAAATGGCTAAATACTTATCAGTAATCTTTGCCCTTGTTAGCTTCGGCTGGGCGCAAGGCGAGTGGGTGGTGCAGGATAATCCATTTAATGGCCTCAATGACTAATGACAGGATTCATAGAAACCAAAAAAAATGGCTAAAATTTGGCTTATTGTTGAAACAATAATTTGTATCGTATTTTCCAATCCTTCAGGTGAAGCGATTGCAGGCATACTGACCCTCCAGGAGATAGCCTGGAGGGGATTCTGGCAATAAACCTGCTAAATTTTTGCACCTGAAGGGGGTGACAAATGTTGAGTGGTAAATTGATTAAGTTCTTAGTAATTCTCATAGTTCCTGTCCTCTGGGCAGTGGAACCGACCACGATAAGCCCCTACGGACGTTGCCTCACTTATAGCGCCCCTGTTGGACAAAAGCTATCGCCTGACCTCAAGACCATCCTCGATACCCTTTCAACCGGAGTTAAGACCCAGGTTATCATCACTCTCGCCCGCCAGGCAGACCTTTCCGGGTTCCCCCGAGAGGCGAAAGCGGAGATGGTAGCCTTTCTTAAAGAGTTCGCCCGATTAGAGCAGGCTGATATAAAAGCCTATCTTCAGAGCGGCAACAAAGGGATATCTGAAGTCAAACCCTTTTGGATATTTAACGGCTTGGTTCTGAAAGCACGGCGTGATGTCATCGAAGCGCTTGCTGCCCGGGAAGATGTTTGTTCCATAGAGAAGAACCGCGTGTACGAATTTAAGTCCAGAATCTCGGATTATAGTAATACTCCATTTACAACCGGCCCTCTCTGGAATCTTGATAAAATAGGCGCTTACACACTTTGGTCCGAAGGTTATACCGGAGAGGGAATCGTGATTGGAAATATCGACACCGGCGTGAATATAGATCATCCAGCTCTGGCAGGAAAATGGCGGGGAGAAGGTCAATCTGACCCAGAGAATCACTGGTATGATGCAGTGGCTGGTGAAACGGAACCCTTCGATGGCGATAAATATGGTGGTGGTCATGGGACGATGACGATGGGTGTTATGTGCGGAGGCAATGGACCTATCAATGGTGTCGACCCGAACGACATCGGAGTGGCACCTGGAGTGAAGTTCGTCTGCGCGAGGGCGTGTTCGGCTTGGAAGGCTGAAGCATTAATATATAAGATTACTGACGAGTGGATGTCTGATTGTTACCAGTGGTATGCCGATCTCTGGTCTGATGACAAAGGGGTTGATGTCGTCAGTGTATCCTTTGGAGATAATATCATGGAAGGTCTTACTGTCCATTGGTTT
Source organism: uncultured bacterium (assembly GCA_964356135.1). Classification (GTDB taxonomy): domain Bacteria; phylum Hydrothermota; class Tepidihabitantia; order CAYHGV01; family CAYHGV01; genus CAYHGV01. Next base: position 19,525 of record CAYHGV010000010.1, on the reverse strand, counting down.
ATCCTGAGAAACCTCCGCGACTTGGGAACCATACCGGTTTGTGCCGTCGGGAATCAATATGAAGATCCCTTACCAGTGGCACGCCCGGCCAATTACCCCGTTGTAATTGGGGTAGGATCTTCAATTCCAAATGAAGATGTGGCCGCTTTTTCCTGTCGAGGACCCGCACCTCAGAAATTTCCTTATACTGTGGAAGACGATTGGGGGCGGCCGGACTGGAATTTCCACAAACCAGACATCTTGGCTCCGGGGGAAGATATTCGAACCTCTTACTTTGATTTTAATGGATATGTTTATGAATATGGATACAGAGATGTCGATGGAACCTCTTTCTCCGCACCTCAGGTGGCAGGTGCCATTGCTCTGATGCTCCAGGCGAAGCCAGACCTTGCCTATAAAACAATCTACAACACATTACTGGATAATAGCTACCGGCGAGGCAATGTCATCTATCCCAACAACGACTATGGATGGGGTCGGCTTGACGCCTATCAGGCAGTCCATGCGGCTCTACAATCTCCACCCACCTGGGACTCATGGTCACCCCATGCTACTGCGTTCAATGCCAATCGTCACCTTTCGACATCAATGAATGACCTTGTTTATCCTCCAGGGCTGGTCAACATGAAGTATCATCTTGCTTATGAGTCCAATAATAAAATCCTTTATACGTACTGGACAGACTGGAATCCTCTTCCCTGGTTTCAGCCCGAAATCATAGACAATGGTGAATATCCCACATTGACAACCAGGGAGAATCCTTTGGTCTTACCATCTACGCCTTATGTGGGGATCGCATTCATTGATGATAAATTCCCCTATCTCAGGTTGCGCAACCTTGAGGGCTACTGGGAAAGTAGGTTCCCGTTCATAAATGAAGAAGATCCTCTTCCAGACCCTTTTCCGAACATTCCTGCGGATTCGTTCGAATGCAGCCCTGTAAGTGGCACCTTCGGTTCTTATGTCCTTGCAGGTCTTCCTCCCAGATATATGCTGACCGGAGCCGGAGTTTTTTCGCTGAGATGGCTGCACACACTCAGCACGAATCCCTTAATATCCTCTTACATCGTCTTCGTAAAAATATCCTACGACCCTGCTTTGCACGAATTTTGGCTAAGTACTCCTGTCATTCTCGATAGCTATGAGGCAGATCAGTTCTGCGGCAACCCCTGTCTTGCGATAACGCCCGGGGACACTTTTCATGTGGTCTGGGAGAAATATACCCAAACCGTGGACACGATGGGTATGAGATACTACAAAACAGATATTTACTATAAAACTTCCGGTGATGGTATTAATTGGCCTCCAACTGCTGTGAACATTTCCAGGGGCGCCCAGGGGGCTCACGATTATGTGTGTTCGAGCCACCCTTTTGTCGAAGCCTACGGCGACCGGGTGTATGTCACCTGGACCGAAGGTCCCATTCTTATTGGCGGGACAAGGCAGGTGGGGGTGAGATATCGGCATCTAAGACAGAATTTTTGGTATCCAGATTTGGAACTCGCCCCCGACCCACTCAGCGCCGCTTCTAAGGATGCAGACTTTCCATCTAAGAGCACTTATGCCTACACGACCTGGATGGAGAGGGATGACCAGTACATGAACAAGTGGGACCTCCATTGGTACTACAAACCGGATGAGGGCGAGTTGGAAGAGGGGATATTGGAAAGTGATGACCCCGATAGCAATGCTCGATTTTGCCAGTCCTGTTCCTGGGTAGGACGTGATGGCGTAACCTTCGCCAATGTATGGACCCAAAATGATCGTGCACCGTTCGAAATCAAATCTGATACCAAGCTCCTGGAATGGTATCCTCCGCAATTAGCAAATTCTGTCTCTCGAACCCGCTGTCCCCTTGATTACTATCGCATAACACTCGGCGATTCCCTTCCTTCTCCTTATTGTCAGGCACGGGCCGGTTATAAGCGTTCCAGCAACCATAAAGTAGATTACGGTCCTCAGCTCATCTACGAACTTCCCTATCTCGACCAGACCAAGTTTTACCTGCTCCGGGCAATTGTCTACGCTGAATCTCTGCCAGAGGTCTCGGCTTCAGACTACACTCAGCGTTTTACCTTCGATGCCCTCAACGATACTACCATTACCTATCAACCCGGTATACCTGAGACCCTTTATACTTATATTCAGCCAGGACTCTACTGGGATACTCAGGTTCTACTCAAGGTCACCGGAACAAGCAAGGCACCGGCATCTGTCGATGAACTCACCGTCTACCAGTACGATTGGGTTGACCCGCAACTCATCAAACCCCGGCCAACCGGTCTTGAAACGACCCCAAGCAGGCGGGTTATATCTTTCGAGGTAACGCCCAACCCATTTGGCAGGACCGTGGAGATTCGATTCCAGACAACAGGTGGGCGGCAGCCAATGACTTTAAAGGTCTACAATATCTCCGGCCAAATGGTTCGGGATTTCTCTAATGCATTAAGCTTGAAGCCTGGAGTTTATGCGATTCGTTGGGATGGCAGCAATGACAGAGGGCAGCGTCTTTCAAATGGGGTTTACTTCTTAAAATTAGAAACCGGTTTATCAACGCTTACGCGTAAGGTGGTACTTATAAAGTAATGGATTATAAAAAAAAAGGGGGGGAACCTCCCCCCTTGGAGGTTTCCGATGAAGGAGATTATTTTAGTCATTTCAATTTTAGGAGATGTATTTCAGATTGGCGCAGCCTATAATTTCACTTTAATCGCCTCATTGCCCCATGGTATTTCGCACGCTGGCTACAATATTGATGCAGGAGACACTGACCACGACGGGTTGAACGAACTCATCTTTCCGAGGCAGCCGGATGCCACACTGAAAAACGCATTGGAAATCTGGGAACATACAAGCGATAACAATTACGAGCTCGTGTATATTGACACTTCCTGTGAATGGAGTTTCGCAGGAATATGCGATATGGATAGAGATGGCTTGACTGATTTGGTAGGAGTGAAACAAGACACAAATGCATACACTTGGTGGGTTCAAGTCCGGGAGAGCCCGACTTATAATGATTACCCATCAGTTTTAACTTGGGAAGCGAAGGATGAAAACACTCAATCTGTGCTTGTCCGGCTCTTGGTCGATTTTGACCGGGATGGCAAGAACGAGATATGGACATCAAGCTCTGGTTGGCCTGGTCCGGGTGGTGGTTTAAACATCTACGAGAATGTGGGAGATAACAAGAACGAGCTCGTCCTTGAGCATTTTCCCGGGCTCGGCTCAGGGAACCCTTTCCCCTGCGATGACTTTGACGGCGATGGGAAACTGGAAATTGCGACCTGGGGCTGGGGTGGGCCATACTTACCCAATCGCGTGGCTGTCTTTGAGAATGCGGGCGATGATACCCTGACTGAGGTTTGGATTGATACCATGATTCCAGATGGTGGCCACGACCTCTTCTGCGGCAAGGACTGCGATGAAGATGGAAAGCCTGAGTTTTTCGTTAATTTTCAGAACCCTACCGACAATGGTTTTACAAACTATCTCATACAATACGAAGGAATTGGCGATAACCTCTACTCAAAAGTCATAATTGATTCTTTTACCCATTGGCTTTCGGGTAGCCGGCAGAGCGACTGCGGTGATGTTGATGGCGATGGTATAGAGGAGATTGTCTGGTCTATGGGCTCCTATGTGGTGGTGCTCAAAGCTACGAGTAATGACCAATATGAGCGAATATGGGAGTGGGAGAACGACCTGGGCGAGTACCACGACGAAGCCCGTGCTCTTTGCTATGACCTGAACAAAAACGGCTATGAGGAAATTGTCCTCTCGGGTGGTGGCGAAACCAAGATCTATGAGTATGATACCACAACTACCATTCAGGAACTACCGCTCACTCCGATTCATGTCATATCACTCGCACCCAACCCCTTCCGGCAAACCATAACTTTATCTTATTCTCTTTTTCAAGCAGGTCCGGTCGAACTCAGTATCTACGATTTGTCAGGCAGATGTATAAAAACTTTATTGGCAGCCCAGCGTCTGGAGCCAGGGGTCTATTCTGTTACCTGGGATGGAAAATCGGATAACGGGCAGAAGGTAGCTTCTGGCGTTTATTTCTACCGATTAGAGACCAAGGATTATAAATCAACCAAGAAGGTGGTGCGGTTGAGATAAGTGTCTAAAACAAGTACTTTAAGAGATAAGCAATAGCAGGTTATCGCATTCTGCAATTCATGGATTTGAAATTCTGATCTACGAGAGGGCTGTTGGGAAATTATCAGCTTTAGACGGAATTCAAGAAGTAAGAAAGCCTGTCCGCTATCCTCCATATCTTTTTTATGATTTGCCGGTTCTCTTTAAAAGGCTATTCGGGTTTAAATCGTTTTCTCTTGCTCTAACTGAACAATCCCTGTTCGGTAATCATACGAGAAGTGAAACCGATTAATAAGGTCGCGTCCCAGGACCGACGGAAGTCTCAGAATACGGGAAACCTCTTACGGGGGCAACCGCTCAAGGTCGTGTTGTATAACATACAAATCTTCTTGTAACTCCCTGTCGCCCTCATCCGAAGCGAATGTGAATTTAACATCTCGAGTTGAAAATGAACGCACACTGCCACCAATACCAACAATTGGAGATGATAACGGCTCTAAAGCTCTTTGGGAAATCCCTAAAAGTTTTACATCCCGGTCCAAAAGTGTAGTATGGGATGCCCCGGTATCAGCGAGAAACCAAACCATCCCGTGAAAATTCAATGATTGCAGCTTGACCGCAAAATAAGGTGCATCGCCAATAAAGCGCCCACGAATAATCACAGAACCATTCCTAAATATTCGCGGGTGATGAATTCAACGCAGGTCTGGGCTGGGTCTTGTAGCTTGGCTAACAGTCCTCCAAAATCCGGGTCACTGGCGATTACTCTGCCATTCTTGACCGCAATCCATTGGTCAGCATATTGTTTGAGAAGCATTTCACGATTTTCGTCTATCCATATATGGTCAGCCTCAAAAACCAGCAATTCGTTGGTTAATTCATTACCCATATATCCTCCTTATTTAACTTCTCTTTCAATAATTTTCCTTTCCCTATCGGTGATATTATATAACTTATAAACCATCCCATCAATCTCCCTATCATCATACTTAAGGGTCTCTAATTATCCGTACGAAATCGGCAAAACTTTTATTGGCTCCTGTCGCTCTATCGATATTTAATCGTTCGGCAATAAGATGATTATCCCGCATATGAACGAACTGTCGGTTAGATTTCCTAAAAATCTCTTTTATTCTTTCTTCTGGCTTGCATTCTTTTGTATAAGAGGAGGGGATGTCAATTCTAACCTTCGGGCCTAAATATCCGATAATACTCTCCGGATCAGCGAGGAGCCATCCTTCTAAAGCATGCTCAATGACTATATAAAAAACAGGCAGCTCCACTTTCACCTTAAGGTTTTTCTCGATATTGCGTGCTTTTTTTTCATTCTCTTCTTTTGGAGTGCAATGTGAATCGACGCAGACAATTATTTTTGATATATCAGGATGATCTTGCAGTATATCGTTGATACAAGAAGAAACTTTATTAATATTGGTTAATAAATCTCCTCTTTCTATGAGTCGTGATTCAATGCCGATTTCACGTGGTATTATTTTACGTGCAAGCACTTTTATGGTCTTTTCCTCACTTGAAGGCCTCGTTCGTCCTTCCACAAACAATGCAATTTTCACGGATTGCCGCCCAAGCTTCCTGAAAACCACATTTCCCCTAATCCCAGAGTCTTCAGCGCCTCTTTGATTCCTTTCTTATCCTCGGCTTTTTTAACCTGGGTCTGACCTTCCTGTTTATCTACAATATACAGGTCTTCCGGTTGCAGGAGGTCAACAAAATAAGGCGAATGGGTGGTGACGAAAATCTGTGATTTTTCTGAAGCATTTTTTAATAGGTCAACTATCAATTCCAACAACCTCGGGTGGACATAATTTTCCGGTTCTTCAAAACAAGCAAGGGGTGGGAGAGTGGGAAGAAATAAAGTAGCCAGGTGTCCCAATAACCGGAGAGTGCCATCCGACATCCCCCATGCCGGTATCGAAAGCTTAAGGCCCTTTTCGCGAATACGGGCATAGGTTTGCCCGGGAGCGTGGGAAGTTAAACCAGTAGTCAACTCATCGAGTTCCGCTAAAGCAGTTTTTAAAATTTCTTCTATCTCTTGGAATTTTTTAGGATATTCGGTTTGCAAGACATGAAGTACTGCCGATAAATTTTCCCCAAAGGCCTGAAGGTTCAGTTCTTTCTGAACCGGAAGCGACCCTCGCATCAATTGCGGAGAAAAATTAAAAAATGCCCAGTTTTTAATTTCGTTTACGAAATGACCGAGGATGGGGTAATGGTCTTCGTCACTAAAAGAGGGTAGAAATAGCTTGTCATTTCCGGACGCTAAATCGCCCGTCCGGTTTCCCTTTTCATCATACGCTACGGCCCTCCCTTCCTTATTCGGAAATTCAAAAAGTTCTGGGCTGTAATTCTCGCTTATTATCAGCGAGAAAACTTCATGCTTATTTAAACAGTTGCCCAAACGGTCACCTTTGAGTTCTACCGAATAGGTATATTTTCGTCCTTCGTTTTTTACTTCAATTGAACCTTGCAACTCAATCAAAATTGTTTGGCTAATATCACCATTAAAGACAATCTGTTCAAAACCTCCTCTCTCTTGCACTATATTTCGCATATTAAAACCTGCTTTTATAAGGTCGGACAAAAATCGTAGGCAGTCAAAGATATTACTCTTACCGACATTGTTTCGCCCAATAAAGACCATTAATGGTTTTAAGTCGAGCTGAAAATCCTTAAGGCTTTTATAATTTTTAATTATAATTTTATTTAAAGGCATTCTACCCTCCTTAATTTGGTGCTCGTTTCTTTAAACATTTCCTTCAATAACTTTCTTTTCTTTATCTTTAATATTATATACCCTATAAACCATCTCGTCAATCTCTCGGTCACATTTGTCATCTTCATGGTCACCTTTTATACCTATCTAAAATATGGCTAATTTTCCTTATATCTTCATGCTTATTTTCAAATATAGCTATTATCGTGTCTATCGCTCGCTTAAAATCATCGTCTGAATTTTTGTATGATTCTAATATACTTCTAACGACCAACTCCAAAAATCTGAAGTAGTGAACACCAAAATCCTTATGATTAAAATACTGCCAGAGATTAAGACTAATTTCAAGCATTTCTCTGCATTCATTGATACCGCTTGGACTCTCTTTGATATAAGGCATTACCCACAAGATTTCATAAATATCTTTGCTTTCAGTTGGAATGACTATTTGCCTGCTTTCTTCGTCGGTTAAATTTTCATAAAATTCAGCAGTGCAAAATAACCGTGGGCCTTTATCTTTTCCCTTAAGTCTTACCGCTTCGACAACAGCCATACCAATTGTGTTATAGGTATATTCTAATTTAGAGTTGGCAATTTGAGAGATTTTCAGTGGATTGCATTCACCAAATGATACGCCACCCTGAAAGAGCAATGGGTACCACTTTTCT
>CAYHGV010000010.1:0-12009 GCA_964356135.1 uncultured bacterium | reverse complement strand
TCTTTCTTCTTATTAACTCCAGCAGGAACATCGACTTCTAACAAATCAGAACGGATGCCATCATGATAATCTCCATACATATATCCCCCGAACATAAAAGCTGCTAACAAAAAACTCGAAATTTGGAAAACAAATCTTGATGGGTTATTCGCTATTATAAGTGCTGAATCAGAAAAAGGTATAAAATATTCGAAAGAATCAATAATTATTGACTTTTCAAACAAAGATTTTGACGTGACGTCTTTTTCTCCTTCGTATCTTCCTTTATACACTTCGCTGCTTTTTTTAATTTCTAATATTCCCTGATAATCTGTTAAAAGACGGGATGCGCCCCCTAAATCTGACTTAACGATATTGCTGAAACCTAATATATCAATATATGCGCATATTTTGCTATTCATATTCGTCACCCTTTTGGAAAGACATATATGTTTTTATGGAAGAAGGGTGAATTATCAGCGTTCACTTTCAATAATTTTCCTTTCTTCATTAGTGATATTATATAACCTATACACCATTTCGTCAATCTCTCGGTCGATCTTTTCAATCTGCCGTTGGATTTGGTCTTTTTCATTGCCTTTCGCGGTCTGGATTTTCTTATTCAAATCCAGCATCACATCCACCAATACCACAAGGTCGTCGTGGAGTTTCTTTTCGGAAGGGTTAGAGAAGTCGATTTTATGAATAGGGAGTTGTTTAATTACACTTGGTTTTATTTCTGCAAAAACCTTCCCCGTTTGCGGATTTCCTAACTGATAAATGAAATCAAAAAGGTGTGAGTTTAGTAATCCAAGTAAAAACTTCAAATTGATTTCTTTTGAGTGAATTATAAAAATAGAGTTTTGAGGGTATAAATTGTTGTTATCATAGCAGGCTCTTAGAATATCGCTTGTTTGGCGCAGTAATATCTTGGGCTGCAATATTATTTCCTCATTAGAAGGATACATTAACCAATTACCATATTTAATATATTGATTTCCAGGGAAGTTTAATTTATAGCGATCAACATTTGAACCTACGACAAGAGGCTTCCAGTCTTTCCCTTTTTGTTTTGCAGCATGGTATATGCGATTTTTTATCATTTCTTCAGTTTGAGACGGCTTGCCATATCCGACTTGGTATGGTTTTATACCCCAAATAATACAGCAATTCCTTTCAAAAAATTCACATTGTCTCTTTAATTTTTCCAACAAATTTTGCTTACCTTTGTCAATATCCAAAATTATTCGGCAAAGCTCATCTTTTAGCCATATTTGTTTGAGGATTTCGCGATCAACGATTTTTGAACCTTTCCGATAGCGCACTACCCGACAAGTTCCGTTTATATTTTTTGTCTTCGAAAGTAGTAATATTGAGCTTTCTACGGTTGCCTGGGTAAAAACTCCATCTCCATAATCAATAATTTCCTTAACATCAAACAATAATAATTCTTTTCGGAAGTCTTTTGCATTATTTATAAGCAACCACGAATTTGGTACTATAAAACCAAGGAATCCAGATCTATTCAAAATTCTAATACCTTCTTTAATAAAATAGAGGTAGCTGTCTTTCGTCTTTGATGAAATCGTTGAATATGTTTTTATAAAATAATCTTTTTCAGCATGTTTAAATTCTGCTCCCCACGGTGGGTTACCAATCACCGCATCAAACCCTTTTTCCTCGACCATGATTTTTCTGAATTCCTCATTCCAATTGAACGGTTTGACTTTGAACCAGTCGTCGCCGAAGTATTTCTTTAATTCCACCGAGCTGCCGGAAATCAATGAATTGCCGCAGCGGATGTTTTTGTCCAACATCGGCAGGATCGCCCGGCCCGGGATGATGCCCGATTCGCCTTCGAGCATTTTCAACATCAGCGATAGCTTCGTCACCTCGACCGCTTGCTCGTCGATGTCGACCCCGAAGATATGGTTGCGCAGGATTTCGCTCTTTTCGAAAATGGTCAACTGGAGCTCGGTTTCTTCGTGTTTTAAGTCTAATATTTTCTGACGAGATTCTTCGCTGCGCTCAGAATGACCAGGAGGCGCCAGGGGTCTTTTCTGGCGAGATTCTTCCCCTTCCACTTCGCTGCGCTCAGTGTCAGGGTCAGAATGACGAAGGGGTGGACGTTTTTTCTGACTCCGGTAGTAATTCAACATCTCCTCATACGCCCGGATTAAAAAGCTGCCCGAACCGCACGCCGGGTCTAAAATCCGCAGTTTCTTAACCTTGCTCGCCGGCAACTCTTGGAGCAATTTACCGACCGTATTTTTGACGATATAATCAACGATATATTCCGGCGTATAATAGACCCCGCCCGCTTTGCGGACATCGGGCTTCAATTCGTATTTGACCTGATGGTCGGTCAGCCGAATCGTGTAGCCTAAATACTGTTCGTAAATATTGCCTAAAACTTCCAAAGGAATCACATCAAATTGATAAGGATTATAGGTTTCCAGAACGATTTCGCACATGACCTTAAAATCGATCGCCAAATCATGTTCCCATTCCTGGGGTCGAAACAGGTCGGAGTTAAAGATGATGTTGTAATGCTTAAATTCCTCTTTTAGAAACACCATCGTATTCGTGCCGACAGTTTCGGTTCGCTCTTCGAACAGCTCTTTGAGCGGTCGGCGGTGAATAAGCCCCCGGTCTTCGCACGAGCGCATAAAGATAATCCGGTCCAAAATCCGCTGGGTTATTTCTTTGAGATAATCTGCATCTTTTACCGCGTCGCCCGAATGGAAAAGCTTGAGATTATTCTTGAAAATATCCCGCGCTAATGCCTCCCGCCATCTTTTCAGGTCATCAAGAATCGCCTTATCAACCGGCAGCCGTTCCTTCGGTTTGACAAGCAGCAGTTTATCGAGCTCGCCCTTTATAACCGATTCCCTGGATAAGAGCCGCAGTTTATCAAATTTATCCCGATACTCGTTCCACTTTAAATCGATCTTTAACCCTTTGAGCGGATTGCGCAAATCCGGCTTGACCGTGACATCAAAGAGCTTGAAGCCTTCAAAATCGGTGAGCAAAACAAACGGCACCCCTTTCCGGTTATAGCCGTAGCGCACCGCCTGCTCGATGTGTCGTTTGAGGTCTGCCCGGGGTGGTTTTGCTTCGATAAAAACCTTAATCCTGCCTTCGACTTTCAGTCCATAATCAACCCTGCCCCGGGAAATCTTCTCTTCCGGACTGACCTCGTCCCGGTCGTTCACATCCCAGCCTAAAACCTCTTTTAAAAGTGGTTGAATGAATGCAATTTTGGTCGCCTCTTCGTTATATTCTTTAATCCGGTCTGCAGCCATCTCCCGTTCAAACTTTTCAATCAGCTTCGACAGATTTTCCCGTGCCCTCTCTTTTTCTAATTCCATTTTATGAATTCCCGGTTAAAGCTTTGGTTCTGGTAAATCTCATAGCAAAAGCATTGTAATTGATGAACCCCACTTGTCAACCGTGGGTGAAAGGGTCATTTTTACCACGAAACGCGAAGCGTAGATGGAGCATAGCGACATCAAGACCACGAAAGATAAGAAAGCACGAAATGCAGCGCGTCCAAATTAGAAAATGGACGCGACATAGAACGACTTCAAGGAGTTCAAATTTCTGATGTGGTGAAAATTAACATCCCTTAAAGTTCGTGGTTTCCACACCTTCGCGCTTTCGTGGTTATATTTTTAATTTTACAGGATTCTCGGGTAGCTTTTTTTAGGCCGTGTTGACAGTCGAGGGAGTTGTAATACTATGAGATTATGGGGCGTGCGATTATTCATCTTGATATGGACGCATTTTTCGCGGCGGTGGAAGAGCTGCGCCGGCCGGCACTGAAGGATAAGCCGGTGGTGGTCGGTGGCGATGGCAATCCCCGGCGCCGGGGCGTGGTCTCAACCTGCAACTACGAGGCGAGAAAATACGGTCTCCACTCGGCAATGCCGTTGATCACCGCTTACCGGCTCTGTCCCCAGGCGGTATTTTTACCGGTCGATATGGCGTTGTATGAGCGGGCTTCCAATCGGATTATGAGCATTCTTCGTGAATATACCTCGCTGGTCGAACCGCTGGGACTGGACGAGGCTTTTCTCGATGTTTCCGAGGTAGAGCGCCCGGCTCCGGATATCGCCGTAGAGTTAAAGCAACGGATTCTGGACGAGACGAAACTGACCGCATCGGTGGGCGTGGCGCCGAATAAACTCCTGGCAAAAATCGCCTCCGGGATGAATAAACCGGATGGATTGACGATCGTTAACGAAGGGGAAATAGATAATTTTTTATCCGAACTGCCGGTGCGGACACTCTGGGGGGTGGGTCCGAAAACCGAAGCGCGGTTAGAGAAGATAGGGGTAAGAACGGTCGGCGAACTGCGCTTGCGAACTCTGGCTGAGCTCGAAGAGTATTTTGGAAAATCATGGGGGCGGATGCTCTATGACCATTCGCGGGGTATTGACGACAGTCCGGTTATCACCCATTGGGAACCAAAATCTATCAGCCGGGATATAACCTTTCAATGGGACGTAAAGCAGTTACCGATTATCCAGGAGACTGCCGAAAAGCTCACCCGGGATTTGGTCGAGCAGCTTAATCAATCGGGCTACCAGACCCGAACGATAACCTTAAGGATACGGTTTCAGGATTTTACGACCTTTACCCGCTCGGTTAGCACCAAAGAACCGGTAACGACTCTGGATCAGATTCTGCCGCTGGCGCTATCGCTTATCAACCGGTTCGACTGGACGAAAAAAGTCCGGTTGGTGGGGGTCAGATTCTCGAATTTGAAAAAATCCGATGGCTAAAATGAAAATCGCGATTACGATGGGTGACCCGGCTGGTATCGGTCCCGAGGTCATCCTGAAAAGCCTGCCCGAGTTCAAGTATCAATCGATTGGGGTTATCGGCGCGCGCGGGATTTTCGAAAGGTTAAGCAGGCGGCTCGGTCTCGACTTCGATTTCAATCGGTATCTTATCGACCTTATTCCTGATTTCGATTTTGAATTCGGCACCGTCCAGAAAAGCTGCGGCAAGGCTGCTTTTGAGGCACTGCGCATCGGCATCAATTTATTAAAAAAGAAAGAAATTGTCGGACTGGTTACCGCCCCAATTTCGAAAGAGGCGCTGTGGCGGGCGGGGCATCGCTTACCCGGGCATACCGAAATTTTAGCCCGGGAGTTCAAGGTTAAAAATTATGCGATGCTTGCCTATTCCGAACCGCTCAAGGTTGCCTTTCTGACGACCCATACGCCTCTCTCTCGGGTGAGCGGATTGATAACTCCTGGGAAGGTCTTCAATAAAATTAAGCTGTTGGACGATTTTTTAAAGCGGTTCATGAAGATCGAGAACCCATTGATCGCGGTGTTCGCTTTTAATCCCCACAGCTTTGAGTTTTCTCGAGGTGAAGAAGAGAAGATTGAAAGGGCGATTGCGACCGCGCGTCAATCCGGATTGAATGTTGAAGGACCGTTTCCGGCGGATTCGATTGGTTCGCTCATGGTCCGCTTTCAGGGTGTTGTTGCAATGTATCACGACCAAGGGATGATTCCGGTAAAGGTTTTAAGCCAGGGCAGGGGGGTCAACGTGACTCTGGGTTTACCGATTATTCGGACCTCACCGCTGCACGGCACCGCCTTCGATATAGCCGGTCAGGGCATTGCTTCATCATTAAGCATGGAAACGGCGATACGCCTTGCCCTGCAATGGGCGGAACGATTGCCGGGTACAGAGTGAAGGTTGCAGTCCGTTTTTACATTATAGCTTCATAATCCGACCGATTCCTTGTTTTCCGGCAGGTCCGGTAACCGGGGTTTGATGTGCGGGGGTCGATTAACAGTTATAAAAAAGTGTAATTTATGTCGATTTTTTAAAAAAACTCTTGACAAAATCGGTATATATTGTATAGTTTTAACAAATATATGAGCCGGGTAAACTTTTTAATACATTTTCCGAAATGGAACCGGATTTTTAATTTCTCGATTCCATTATTTGTCGTATATACCGTACTGGGAGTGCTGTTAGTTGCTCTCCCGGTCTTCGTTTATTTTGCCCATGACCGGTCGAAACGGATTGTCGACCAGGCGCGGCTCAGTTCTTTAGTCCATGAGAATAATATTCTGAAGGCGAAAATGAAGGAATTTAAGAATTTGGCTACCGGTATCAAAGATGAACTTTCCAAATTAAAGGAATCCGATATTAAACTCCGGGTGGTTACCAATCTGGAGTTAATCCATCCGGATGTTATGAGCCTGGGAATGGGCGGAGAAAACGATGATAGCCTCGTCTCGGCATTGCGAAAGCAGGGTGCAGGCAGCTATGGTTTAGCCAACGATGTCGACAATGCTTTGAACCGTCTTTTGGAAGAGGCGCGGGTTCAGCAGGAGAGTTTTAAGAAATTAGAGGAACATCTCAATCAACAGGCATACCTGAGAGACCGGACGCCTTCGATCTGGCCGGCTCCGGGTTGGGTGATGAGTCCGTTTGGTTATCGAGTTGACCCGTTCACCAAACAGTTGAAGATGCACGAGGGGATTGATATTGCCGGACCTTCCGGCACTCCGATTATCGCTCCCGCCGACGGCAAAGTTTCGTTCGTTGGTCCGCGGCAGGGTTATGGTTTAGCCCTGGAGATTGACCACGGCTATGGCATTACGACGCTCTATGCCCACTGTTCGTTCATTAAGGTGAATGTCGGAGACCTGGTCAAGCGCGGTGATAATGTTGCGCTGACCGGCAGCACCGGCCGGAGTGTCGGTCCCCATCTCCACTATGAGGTTCATGTCGCAGGACAGCTTGCCAATCCGGTGAACTACATTATTACCGAAAGTTCAAGCGTCGACTAAGCAGTAGCGGTTAAGGCGTTGTAACTGGTCGGATCACTCCGGCCGTTTTTTTTAGATGCGGTTAAACTACCGGTATCCCAGGGTAAAAATGAGACAAGTAATCAGGAGTTTGAATCACAGGGATCCTAAAGGGAATAACTGTAAATTTAAAATTATTTCTCTGTGCCCTCTGCGGTTTATTTTTCGTGTGGATTCGTGTTTCAATATTCGTGTCCATTCGTGGTTGATTTCGCTTCGCTCAATCTATGCTGCGCATCAAAGATTATTTGTTTTCCGTGTCTTCCGTGGTTACAATAAATTCTTTATTCGTGGTCTATCAATTCTAATCTGTGTTTATCCGTGGCGGCACCGCGGGATCCTTGATGCCGATTGGTGCCGACATCTGTGGTTACAATTCTTTATAGCGGCTTGGCGACAATGACCGTTTTCTTCGCCTGGTAGATTTTACGGTCCAGACGATACTCCAAATTGACGATGTAGATGCCGACTGGCATAATCCGGTCGCTTTTATTGCGGCCGTTCCAGAACACCCGCCCTTGAATATCGCTGACTTTCCCTTGTTTCAGGGTTTGTGCCGTCCGACCGGCAAGATCATAAACCGCAATCGTCAGATAGCCATTGGATTCGGGCAGGCAGTAGTCGATCACTGCCGAATCATTTTCCGGATTGAAAGCGTGATTGACAATTTCCAAATACTCGTTCGCGCCGTAGACCGTAAGACCGGCAAATGCAAGGTTGTTGTCTAAGTCCTGGTCCTGGGCATAAGAGATTGCCACTCCGATAGTGTGAGTTCCAGCGGATGGATTCGGCCAGGTGTACTCATGTACCGTTTCTCCCTGGCCGGTTATGGTATCGCCCGGGATACGTGCCAATCGTTCGGTTGGTTGTTCGATGCTGTCGTGATTGACATCCGTAAAAATCCTCAACTCCCAATCTGCGATCGGGACGAAACTTCGATTGTGGACGGTGGCTCTGACAGTGATGGGGGTGGAGATTTGTGCCTGACCGGGTGATACGGAAATATCGTCAGGACTGATCGCGAGGTCGCGGAAACTCAGGGTGCTGTTTTCGCTGCCCGGAGTTGACCCGGACGAGTTAGGGCAAGAAATCCAATTGCTTACTCGGTCCGCCTCGTCCGCTTTTATCCGCTCCCAGCTTATGCCGTCGCCGGCATCATCGGGCAGGCTGTCCAGGGTATCAAACGGTGTGCCGAAACTGGTGCTTTCGGCTAAATCGGGTGCATAGAGAAGAACCGGGTCGGTATTTGCCAAGCCATCGCCCAGGGTCGTATTACCGACGGTAAGTATAAGTGTTTTTGGGGGAAAGCTATACGGTTGCACATAACCGCCGGTCGTATCATCCGAGGTGTATTCCGGGTCTAAGATTACAGCAAAACCGTGTGCGGGCAGGAAGGTGGAATTGATGATTACTTCCGGGCAGCGGGTTAGGATATTCGGGTCAGTCCAGGCGGAAATTTCATCGGTGGCATCGAAATCGGTCAGGAACCAGCCGGCAAGGTCAATCGAATCATTTGAGTTGTTATAGATTTCTAAGAATTCGTTTCGGTCGCCGGGCGAACCAGTGCCGCTTTCACTGCCCCGGGGATTTGCCAGGACTTCGTTCAGAATGATGGGTGAATGTATTGAAAAAAGGAAAAGTAGGGTTAGCACATTACCGGTTGAGAAGCAAAGCGAGGACAAATCCCAAGACAAGGCTGCCGCCGACAACGCCGGTTACACAGCCACCCATAAGACAGCAGGTCTGGGAAGGTGCCCGTTCAGCTCGGGTATAACTCAAATAAACCTTCGCCGTTTCATTGGGGTTGACCACGACCCGTTTGGTTCCAACATCGTACCGGCGCAGACCGGGCAGCTTGGTTACCATCGTCGGAAATCCCTGCTGCCTCATCTGCCAGTAGGCATCTTCGATGGTGTCGGGATGAAAAAGGCTGACGGTATGTTCGCCGGCAGAAACCGGGCGCTTGTCGATTGGGCTGACACCGAGGAGTTCGCTGTCGAGGTAGATACTGAGACCGGGGCGGTCGGTTTCAACCGTAATGTAACCCTGCTCGGCGAATGCTAATCCACATATTAATAGGGAAAGTGCAATAAATAGTTTCATAGGCAAAAGGTAGCTAAAAATCCATCAAAGGTCAAGAGAATTTCGGTGTTGAGTTACATAACTCAGGTTCCTGGTTGATCGGGAATTATAGTAGTTTTATCTGTGTTTATCCGTGTTCGCCTCGTCTCGGTGGCTCCTTTGGAGCTGAGCGCCATCTGTGGTTCCTTTTTTCCCGTGTTTTATCTGTGATGAGATTGATTTTTTCTGTGTCTTCCGTGCCTTCGGTGGTTACCTTAAATTCTTTATCTGTGTCGGCACTGCGGCATCCTTGATGCCGATTGGTGCCGCCATCCGTGGTTAATCTTTTTGGCTTGTCGGCGGTTTTTAATCCAGAATCTTAAACCGATAAAAACCTAAAAAAGCTTGATTCTGGGGAATTGGCCGCCAATCAATAACCGGAAAGTTCTCAAGGGTTTTATATTCAATCAGCCGTAACTCGCCCTCGGTTGTATCCGAAGGCCCGGTGTGGTAGAGGAGATATTTCCCGCCTTTCGAAAGAAGATAAATCATCAGATGGTAGCTCTGGTCTGCGGACTGAAAGAAAAATAAGAGGTCGCCGTTTTTTAAACCGTTCGGCTCTTTGCCGAGAAAAACCGTATTGTGGAGTAGGAGATTTTTTGTGTCGGCGTAGTTCGAGAAGGCGCCGGTTTCAAGGTCTTGGGTGGTAAACGGACCGGCTTTGAGCCGAAAGATTTTGGTGCCTAAGAGAGGAATGTCGGGATAGTGAAAGCGTGCGATGTCGGGAATGGCGGTGGTGATTTTGATGCCGGTCCGGTTGAACCATTTTTGATCGTGGACTTTCAGTGCTTCCCGGTAAGCGAACCGAGCCAAATCCCCGCAGTCTTTGACCTTTTCGGTCGGCTCGAAATACTCTGACAGGGCAAGGGCGCAGAACCATTCCCGGAATGCATACCGGTCGCGGGCAGTGCGCAGTTCCGTGGTATCCGGAAAGCCATCCCGGTCCTGGTCCGGAACCGGGAGCAGAAGTAACGCCATGCAGATAAAAGTCGGAACCATCGGGCAATTCTAAAGGTGGGTACATAGCTGTCAACAGCGGTGTGGAGTTTGACCCAAAAGTCCTTTTAGTCATTGCGTTATGCGGCGCGTCCAAATTATAGTATGGACGCGACATAGGTGAACGGAGTGAAACCACGACCCGTTCGCTTTCGCCTCGTTTCCGAGGCGCGGTCATTCTGAGTCCGCCAAGAATCCGCCACATTTCTTGGCGGATGGCGGACCTTATGCAAAGCATCGGTGAAGTCCTACCTTGTGGGACGACATCAAGAATCTTCGGGGTTGATTCGGCTGCTCTTCGCAATGACATTTTTAGCCAAGTTTTGTGTAGTGTTTTCTTTTAGTGCAAAGAAATGTTGGGGGTACTACACCACTGTAATAAATATTGACAAAGCAAGTCCCTGGATTAAGATTCTTTATACTTAGGAGGCGATATGGAAAAATTTCTGGCGGAAATAATCGACCTTTTGAAACTGAAGGGAGTGGATTACGGTGACAGTCGGGTGATTGAGACTCAGACCGAGAGTATCGTCGTAAAGAACGGTATCGTCGAGGGGATTACGAAATCGATCGAGACTGGTTTCGGAGTGCGGGTATTGAAGGATAAGGCATGGGGTTTCGCATCAACATCGAAAATTGGCAAGCGGGAGCAGGAGCGGATGGTGCGGGAGGCATTGGCGATCGCCCAGGCGTCAGCCCGGATTCCGGGCAAACCGGTCGAACTGGCGCCCCTCGCCGCCCAGCGGGGAATTTTCAAGACCCAATTTAGGGCCGACCCGTTTGCGGTCAGTTTGGAAGCCAAAATAAATCTCTTGTTAAGCTGCGACCAGGTTTTGCGCCAGCATTCGGATATAAAGATTGCCAGCGCATCGTTACAATTCAGGAAAATCAAAAAATACTTCGCCTCAACCGATGGTTCCTACATTGAGCAGGAGATTCTTGAGTCGGGCGGCGGCATCAGTTGTTATGCGATTCGCGACGGCGAACTGCAGGAGCGTTCCTACCCGTCGGGTGCGGGCGGCAATTTTGGACAAGCCGGTTACGAGTTTATCGAAGGCTTGAAACTTTTAGACAATGCCGAAAAGACGCGCGAAGAAGCGCGTGCCCTCTTAGCCGCACCGACCTGTCCGGACAAAGAGACGACTTTAATTCTCGGGTCTAACCAGATGGTGCTCCAAGTGCACGAATCGGTTGGCCACCCGACCGAACTTGACCGGGTTTTAGGCACCGAAGAGTCGTATGCCGGCACCAGTTTCGTTAATCTTGAGAAACTCAACAACTTCCAGTACGGCTCGGAGTTTGTTACCATCTACGCTGATGCCACTGTGCCGGCTGGCCTCGGCAGCTTCGGTTTCGATGATGAAGGCGTGCCTGCTCAAAAAACCCCGTTAATTAAAAACGGTCAATTCACCGGCTATTTGACCTCGCGCGAGACCGCGCCGATTATCGGTCAGGTGTCGAACGGCACGATGCGGGCAGATGGCTGGCAGCGCATTCCGTTAATCAGAATGACCAATATCAACATCGAGCCGGGGAGCTGGAAGTTTGAAGATCTGGTTGCGGATACCGATGACGGAATTTATATGGAAACGAACAAATCGTGGAGTATCGACAATAAACGATTAAATTTCCAGTTCGGGACCGAAATCGCCCACCGGATTGAAAAGGGGAAACTGACCGAGCTGTATAAGAATCCGATCTATTTCGGGATTACCCCCCAGTTCTGGCGGTCGTGTGATGCGGTCTGCAATAAGGACTACTGGATGATGTGGGGTGTGCCGAACTGCGGGAAAGGTGAGCCGGGCCAGGTTGCCCATGTCGGGCATGGCACCGCACCTGCCCGATTCCGGAATATTCGTGTGGCTGGTGCAAAGACTTAGCGGCAGAATGTAAACACAAATGGCCACGAAGAGACACGAAGAGACACGAAAAAATACGAGAGTTAAACAGAACCTGAAATTCGCTTGATGGGCGAGAAATTGACGATCTTCGGTTCGCGAAGCCTCAGTCGGAGTTATTCGAGAATTTCCCCACTGGCGGTTGTGGTTTCTTATCGCTGGGTTTCGATTCT
>CAYHGV010000009.1:0-41792 GCA_964356135.1 uncultured bacterium | reverse complement strand
TGCTCGTTCACGCTCAACGCAGCCCCCCATCGCACCATAGTGGAATTGAAAGCAGCGTTCCCATTGGTTTCAGCACTCGTTTGACTTCCCCCCCATCGCACCATAGTGGAATTGAAAGTCGAGCGCACCACGGATACGAATGAAGATACCGGCGTCCCTCCATCGCACCATAGTGGATACGAATCGTACCGGCAGGTCTTTATTTTTGTCGAATGCACGTCGGCGCTTTCGAGGAGATCCGAAAAATCATCAAACTAAAATAATAGTTTTTTTCTCTGGCACGTAACCTACCAGCGTACCCGCGTATGTTATTTACTATTGCAGCTTATGGTATCTGATGGGCTTCAAACCAGGGATGGTGGAATGAACGGTGACCAGGGATTTCCCGGTCGAGCATCTGGCGCATCCGGTCGGCAAGAACCAGCAGGGTGAGGATTTCATCATCCTTTTCCCACTCATAGAGAGCCTGGAGCGCCGAGATGGAGCGCTCAAGCCCGTAGTAGGCAACCTTGGCACTACCGGCCGCATCATCTGCCGACGCATCGTCGGATTCAAAATCCGATGTTGAGTCTTCTGCCGCTTCGAATTGTGCGGTCAGCGCCCGGTGGATTTTTGCTGGAACGAGGGTGTGGAACCAGAGCACGGTCTCGTAATCGGTGATGATTTTTTTCAAATCGGTAACCGAATCCGGTGTCGTTCCTGCACAGACCGCCAAATCCTGTCGGAATGTTTCTATCTTTTTTCGCAGATTCTCAAGGAACCGGTGGGCGTGTGCCATATACTGGCGCGACAATTTATGTAACGGGTGGGTGGACGGATCGGATTCAGCCGGCGTCGGCGAATCGGGGTTGGATTCAAGATCGATTCCTTCTTTTTCTGCCGCCTCGCGAATAAGTCTTATCGTCTTTTCAAATTCTTTTTTAACATCGTCCAGCACTACAGCCCAATCGTGCGGGTCTTCGCCCTTCTTTTTGTGTTCTTCAACTCGAACCTTTTCATCTGCATAAACCCGGCACCGCCGGGTGAGCGTGCACCGTTCGCAAAACCGATCGCAGTAGTTGTAGACGCCGGTTATAAATTTATCGCCTGGGTCTCGATTGGTGACCATTTAAATCATCGAAAACGGAACCGGGGTGAAGGTTAGAATCAGCACCAACAGTGCAAGCAAAGCCAGAATTTTTTCTCGCGTACCGATCGGGCTGATGGAATCCTGGGGAGCAGGATGGCGCAGACCCAGTACTACCGCTAACAGTCCCCAGACCCACCAACCGGGCCAGAGAAATCCCAGACCGGCTAACCCGACGAGTACGGCAATCATCGCGTAGCGCCGGTATTTGCCGAAAATCCCATACGCGACGTGACCGCCGTCTAATTGACCGATGGGCAAGAGATTGAGCGCGGTCACAAACAGCCCTAACCAGCCGGCAAACGCCATCGGGTGTAAAACAACATCAAAACCGGCTGGAACTTTCGGGAAAAATATTTTCGAAAGCAGGGTAAAAATCAACGAAGCACCGAGCCCTAAACCGCCTTTCATATCGGCGATCATCTGAACCCGGGACAGTGCCAGCCCGATGATAGTTATCGGTACGGCAAAAACAAAACCGGTAAGCGGTCCTGCCACTCCGAGCCGGACCAGGGCATTCCGGCTGGGAATAATAGATTTGATTCTGATAAACGCGCCCATCGTCCCGATTAGCGGATGGGGAACCGGTAAAAAATAAGGAAGGGTGGCATCGATGCCCGAAGCTTTGCCCATGAAGTAGTGGCCCAGTTCATGACTGCCTAAAATCAAAAGTATCGAAAACGAAAAAGGAATTCCTTTAATCAGGTCTAACGGATTGACGAACGGGTTGCCGTTGTTCTGAAACGAACCGACAAAAAGGGTAGTAAAAACGGTAGCAACAAAGAGCAGGATATTGAGCCAGATACCGCGGTGTTTGGGCTTGGGAATCGACTGATACCCAAAGCGGACGATATGCTCGTCGCCTTTGGTTTCAAAGGTCGAAAAATAACCAAGGTTTTTAAGATAGGCTTTTATGTTATTTACATTCACCGGAATCGGTGGTCTGATTTTACCGAAGACAACAGTATAGCCAAGCATGGCGCTGGCTTCTCGTATCTCCAGGAACGACAGTAACGAATTTACAATTTCATCGCTCGGATAAATTTTTTCGTTGTTTTCCATAAGTGATAATCAAGGATTTATTGCCGGATGTCAAGAGCAGCGTTTAATGGGCTCCTAACAGTATCAGCTCGGACAGGACGGTGTCTTTGAATTTGGTTCCGGGATAGACCTCGAGAATTTCTACTTTGAGTGTATCGTTCGGTTTTAGATAAATCGTGCCAAAAGTAAACTGCTGAATGGTAGCGCGGTCGAAGAGTTCAAGAATAAAGTACGGCGTATGATTGTAGTAGATTTTGAGTTTTTTTACTCGTGAATTCTCCTGCCAGGATTTTTCGCTTTTGCAGTAACCATTGAGCACCGACAACCCAAAGAACGGGACGCTGTCAGCCGTGTAGAATAAAGAATCGCTAAACTTAAAAATAATATACTCGCCGATTCCGTAATCGGGAACACCCTCAATCCAGGCGGTTTTAATAAGTCCGTCATTCAGTTTTGAAACGGCGTAGGAATTTTTACCGTGCGCCGGTAACTGGGAAGAAGCTTCAAGGTCCCAGCCGATAGCACAACCTAACGAGCACCAGCCGCTGATATCATCTTCGAGCGGGGGTTCGCCCAATTCGGCTTTGAGAATCGGAAATTCTTCCTGTCCTTGTAAGCAAGGAACAATCGATACCATGAGAATAATGAGTACAGAACGGACGATAGCTATATTCATAGAAGGATCTTATCCATACAAGGGCAGCATGTCAACTTCAGTTGACTCGCTCGACAATCAATGGTTGGGTTTTCTGGGGTGAAGAAGAAACGGTTATCGCCTTTGCTAATTCTGCGGTCAGAGGCTGAACTCGCAGCTGGTCATTGGCAAAAATTTTGACTATTACCTCGCCCCGCTTAACTCGCTGGCAGAGCTTTTTTTCAAAAATAAAACCAACTGCCGGGTCGATTGTATCTCCGATTTTTTTCCGACCGCCGCCAAGTTCTATTAACAACAACCCTATTTTAGTCGTATCGATTTTCGAAATCCAGCCGGATTGGTTGGCACGAACACTATCGACGAAGCGGGCAGTGGGTAACAGCGACATATCGTCTATTATTCGTTCGTCTCCTCCCTGGAATTTGACCATCAACCGAAATTTGTCTAACGCCGAACCGTCGGCTATTGACCTCGTAAGCCTTCTCATTCCCTCTTTAAACTCTTTTGCCATTCCAGCCATTACCAACATCTCGACACCCAGGGCATAGGTGAGTTCTATCAGGTCTCGAGGACCATTCCCCCGAAGTGCATGTATTGCCTCGACGATTTCGAGGCTGTTGCCCACCGCCCTCCCCAATGGCTGGTCCATACCGGTGATGAGCACAGTAACATTCGTACCCATCTTCTTACCGATCGCAATCATCGTTTGGGCGAGTCGCCGGGCGTGGGCGCGTTCCCGCATAAATGCACCCGAGCCGGTTTTGACATCGAGTACCAGCCCCTGAATTCCTTCCGCTAATTTCTTTGACATGATGCTTGCCGCAATTAACGGTATCGAATCGACCGTTGCGGTGACATCCCGGAGGCTGTAAATTTTCTTATCCGCGGGAACGATCTCGGAAGACTGACCAGCGACCGCCACGCCGATCCGAGAAAGATTTCTGATGAATTCGGACGATGAGAGGTTGGTTCGAAATCCGGGTATCGATTCGAGTTTATCGAGGGTTCCGCCGGTATGGCCCAGACTGTGCCCGGAAATCATCGGAACCACCACGCCGCAGGCAGCAACTAAAGGTGCAAGAATAATCGAGACCTTGTCCCCTACCCCGCCGGTCGAATGCTTATCGATTTTAGGACCGGGAACCGAAGATAAATCGAGAGACGTGCCGGATTTGAGCAGTGCCTTGGTAAGTGCCAAAATTTCATTGGTGTTCATCCCCGCAAAATAGACCGACATTAAAAATGCAGAAAACTGATAATCCGGGATTGTGCCGGTTACATACCCGGATACAAGAAATTCGATTTCTTCCGGAGTGAGGGTATACCCATCCCTTTTTTTCTTTATCAATTCATAGACATTCATTATTAAGTCAGTTATTGTTCTTTTAGCGGTGGATAAGCAGGAACCGAAATTTCGAAGCTGAGATGGACGGTATCTCCAGGGCTTAGCATCACCTCCTGCGCGGTCACATAAGGGTTACCGGTTGTGTCCCGAACGCCGACGATAATCTCATAAGAGCCCTCGCCTAATTCGACCTTATAATTACCGGTACTGTCTGCAGCTCCACCGACATCGTCTAATGCTCGATAGCCTCCCCCGTTAAAAACATTGACCGAAAAGTGTTCGAAACCTGGTTTCGGCTTACCGTTTTCTAAAAAATTCAGCTCAAAAATGCCGGTTTCGGTATACTCCTTAGTCACAAGCTTCTGTTCGAAAGCAGTCTGAGTGGTAACCGCAGTGATGTTGTGCGGGTACTCTGATTCGTATTTTTTTAAATTACCGAAGATTTTTGAATCGAGCGGGTAAAGTGGACACCAGGTTTCTTTGGTTAAAACTTCGACCCAGCTTGCGCCACCATCTTCCTCTCCCAGCCACTCGACCATTAGCCGGCGGCCGGGGATGCCCAATGACTTAAGAATCGCGGTGGTTAAAATGGCAATCTCTTCATCCGTGCCCTGCCGGCATGTTAAAGTTAAGAGCGGTGACTGGAGTGGACCAAAAAATTCTGATGCCCGGGTTTTAATAGTGCGGCTGATCCATGTATTGATAATTCGGGCGGCATCTGCCGGGATTTTGGCATTTTTGACCATCGGTGCGAATTGCAGAAAAAGTGGTTTACGCCACCCCTCGACCGGCTCGTCCGAAATCCGATAGGTCAGAATATAGTCCATGAAATAAGCTTTGGGAATTTCATACTTAAATGCTGTCTGCGCTTTGAACGCATATTCAACATGCTCTACCAGGACCGCACCCATTATTTCCAACCGGTCGAGATGAGGCATATTGAGAATAAGCCACACTGCCGCATCCCGCTTTTCGCCGGTAAGGACTTTAATCGCACCTGCCAACTCGGACCAGTTCCCACCCGCATCTTTTAAAGCCTCGATTAATTGGGAGCGGTCCTTCTCTGGAACTGTGGCAAGTAGCTCTTGTTCTTTTTCCGGGCTAAAGGTCTCAAAAGCCCAAACCTGGCACAACAGGAAAAAAAATAAGAGATACCGGTTCACTCATTCCTCCGGAGGATTATAACGAAGCCAAAACTGAGCATTTAACTCCCTGGGTTTGTCGAGATTCAATGCCACTTCTCTGGTTTCACCGGCAGTTACATACTCCACGACCCAGGTATGGTCTTTTTGGGTGCCGCTCGTGATGAAATAACTTCCTTCGCCTACCGGGATTTCAGCTTTACCTGACCGGTCGGTGAGGATTCGGGCAATAGGCCTTAAGCTGCCGTAGTTAAAGACCGAGATTATGACCGGCGTGTTTTTTACCGGTCGACCTTGTCTGGTTAGGCTTACTTTCATGGTTCCGGTCTTGGTATAGTTATTCGTCACATTAACAATAGCGTAATTTGAGCCTTTCCGATAAAGTGAAGTATCATTTGGGGGGACGCCGTAAACCGAGGTAAAAACCAACGCGGCACGTTTCGCCGGAGGACCGGTCCATTTACCGTCTACCCAGACCTCAGTCCAGGCGTGATTATCATCGCCGGCTGCCCAGTATGGAGTCCAGGCCTCGCGAGCAGGTATGCCTACAGCCCGGTAAGCCGAAATCTGAACGATCATTATTTCCTCACATCGGCCAAAACCAGATTTAAGGGATTCCAATGGGCCCTGGTCGCGGCGCTGAGTGGGCTTATATTTCACCCGCTCTCCACACCAGCCATCTACAATCGCTGCCGCACGTGACATAGATATGGTTTCATTGTTATTCTCTGCTTGTTTTATTTTAACGCAAAGCGAATCGTAAAACATCGGGCGCCAGTTCTCAATCGGTTCCTGCGATACCCTGTAGGGTAAAACATAATACTGGAAAAGGCTGTCAGGTACATATTTTGACCAGGAGAACGAAGACCGTGCGCGGTAGGCAAGTTCAATATTATCAATCAGAACAGAAGCTTTGGCAGCGGCAAGGTCTACCTGCGGCATATTGGCGACTATAAACGAGGCACTGTTTGTCTGGTCAGATGAAACCGATTTTATGATCTTTATTAATTCATTTCTATTACTCTTTGCATGGGATAGAACTTTGAAAACTTGATTTTTGTAATCCTCTGGGACATAAGGGCTTATTTCTCTCCAGTAATGCGGTTTGTTATTGAAAGAACAATTGAAAATACAAGCTATAAAAAAGATCAGGACCATCTTTAAAACCCCAGATTTACCACGCAATACGAAGTATAGATTGAACGCAGTGAAATCAAAGCACAAAATATTAAAAGACACGAAATTTCTTAAGTCCGTACTATAAAAAAATTTAGTGTTTTCGTGGTTTCGTCTTTTTCGTGTCTTCGTGATAATTTTTATCATTTTGGACATGCTTTCACTGATAATTTGCTGTTAAGTATTACTCTAAGTCTTTGCACTAACCTTTTATCTCAGCTAATTTTGCACGTGCGCGGGAAAGATTCTTTTTGACGTCAGGGAAGTTAGGGTCTTCGGAAAGTATCTCCTCCCACAATCTGATCGCTGTTTCTAAATCATCAGACCCATAGGCGGTAATTGCCATAATGTTCTTGCGGTAGAGATCATCACTGGTTTGAGTTTTTATTGTTTTAAGCCGCTTCAGATACTCTTTAGCATCCCGATTGTTCGAGTCAAAACTGAGTACAAGCTGAAATTCTGTCTCCGCTTTTTGATAATCACGATTTCCGAAATATTCGATGGCTTTGTAGAGATGAGTTCCAATCTCTTTGAGCATTGAATTTCTAATCTCACCCATCCTGGCTAAGATCAACTGGTTACCTGGATCAACAACCAATGCTTTATTAAGTTTATTCAGAGCTTGTTTATATTTTGCCTGCTGTTGCAGGGTCAGAGCTTCATCTGCAAGGCTGTCCACCTTTTGCCGAATTTTAGCCTTAGCCGATTCTATGTAACTGGCGATGTCGGTCCGGTCTGGATTCTCGGAGATAACTTTGTCCCAGGCGGTTATTGCTTCTTTGTATCTGCCTTGGGCATAGTAATTTAAACCATCATCGAAATAATTTTCTGCTTTGACCGGTCTTCCCAGTTGATTTTGTGCCTGAGCAAGTAATAATTTGGCATTTGTGTTAGTAGAATCGAGGGTGATAACATACTCTAATTCAAACACTGCTTCAAGGTAATTCTTATTGCTGAAAAACCGCTGTCCGCGCTGGTAATGTTCGACAACAGCCTTTTCATTCGACTTTTTAACTGATTCTTCGTATTTAGACAATGCTTTGGAGTTGTTTGGGTCCCAGATTAAAGCTTTATCGAATTCTTTTTTCGCAGCATCATAACTACCGTTCGACATTGCAACCAATCCGTCGTTGTAAAACGATTCACTGGTTAAATGCATTGTAGCCATTAATCGGTCCTCTGGATTAGCCTGAACTTTCGAACCTAAGGAATAGATCAAAGACAACTGGTGAGTGAGTCCTATACCTGGAAATGGATGGAAACAGTAATCGAAACTAACCCGGGCCCATTCCATTCCAAAACCTAAAGTGATTCCTCCATTTGAACCATAACCTACTCGGAGAGCTGCTATATTTATTTTATATTCTAAACCTGAACTAATACCGAATCCGTACCCAATACCCTTTGTTATATCAAAAAAGACACTTGGAAAAGGCTCGGATGGTAAATAAGCTATGCCTAAGCGCATCTGGGACGGCAGGTTAACTTGTTGCGTATTTAGTTTAAGTTTTGGGCCTAAGTTAATGAGTGCCATACCAATATCCAACCCGGATATAGGACTTTTATAATTTAACCCCAATCCAACGCCCAAAGTAAATCCAGAATACCTATCCAGAGCCTGTGTTATTCCTGATAGGCTCGCACCAATTGCTAATCTTTTCAGTACCGGGTAAGCATATCCAACAGTGGCACTTAAACCATACGCGCCAAAATAACCCAAAGGTTCTGAAGTATCATTAATTCTTTTTTCCAAATCTGTGGTGTAAAGCCCTTTAACCCCAAAACTGATAAAACCGTAACCTATTGATTGGCCGTAAGATACGTATTCATAGCGGATATTGTTCAACCATTTGCTGTGGTTTAACAAAACAAATGATTGATTAAGTCTTCCTAAACCAGCAGGGTTATAATAGAGTGCCTCAGGACTCGTTATGCCGGTACCAATCCCTCCCAGGCCAGGCCCTCTGGCTCCAACCCCCAATTGCAGAAATGATAAACCGCTGTTGATATTACCGTAAATCGAACCCGCTGAAAGTATCAACCAGAAAAGTCTTTTCATCGCACGATTACGAATTTTTTCATGACCGACCCGGATTTACTTCCATCGCTGGCAGTTGCTTCTATTTTAAATATGTACAGGTCGTTAGGAAGATTTGATATATTTACTGTGAACTCATTTTTAGAGTAACCGGCTTGAGCACCAGTTTGAGAACGTTTTGATACCAGTTCCCCGGTCAAGGTATAAATATAAAGATCCACGTCGGCATTGCTGGTTACAAAATAGTGAAAATGGACTATATCTGTGTTTGCAGGATTTGGCCATACATATACCTTTTCCCTTGAAAGTAAATTGCTTGGGCTTTGAATATAGAAAGATGCACTATCAATCCCGGGATTGCCTGATCGGTCAAAACCATCAACCAATACCATTGCCAGACCCTCTTTAATGCCGATTGCATTGAAAATGCTTACATAATGCAATGAATCGACTGCATCGACCCGTAAAAAACTGCGTATGTTGTCACTCGTTCTGATGGTTATCTCTATCTGAGACAGTGGCTTAGATGACGTGACCCTAACCGTCAAACTATCACCGATTTCGATGGTGTCGGGTTCGGTTTTAATAGTCAACTCAGGTTTTTGTACATCTGGCCCGGTTATCCAGACTGTGACTGAATCAAAAGGACCCCAGTTGTTTGAAGCATCCAAACCATGAATATAAAAAATATGCGGACCCCGCAAAATACCGGTAGTATCGACCGTGTCAACGACCATCACTTCTTTATTTCCGAAATTTCCCTGCATAATTTGACCGGTGCCGTTCTCTTCTCTCAAATCTATGAAAAATTCAGCTTGAATAATCGGACTCTCCCCTCTGCCAACATCGGAAACCTTTGCGCCGAGCACAAAAAAGGGGGCACCCTTGGTAGTTTCGGGTTGAGCTGAAATGTTAGAAGTTATCGGCCCCAAAGAATCCTCAACTGAACCGGTCATGAAACTCCAGGTATAATTCGAGGAGAAGTTGTTAGCAGCCGAATCTTTTATTCCGGTGGTGAGAAGGCAGGTTATCCGCTCCAGAGCTTTGAAATCATTATCCGGATTAAAGATGTAATTACCTCCGGCAAAGGAGATCGTGCCCGAATAGCTACCGGTTTTATTACCGGTTACGGTAAACGTGTTGGTAGTGACGGTTGTCGGGTCGACATCGTTTTCTTTAAAGGTGACAATTACATTGGAAGTTAATGCAACCCCTTCATCACTATCTCTCGGATTGGTGGCTAAAACGGTTGGTGAAATCGTGTCGATAGTAAATGCAAAAACAGAAGACCAATCTCCTACATTATCAGCTGAATCCGAGGCGCGAACCCGCCAGAACTTTTTTCCGGGAGTTAATTCTATTTCCTGGGTCGTATCCGACGGATTACCCTGCCATTCTGAAGATTTAAAATTCGAATCAAAAGCCACTTGAAGGGTATACTCGCTGATCCCGGATAAATCTATCGGTTTATGCCAGGTTAGACTTGACCGGGTCTGGTTGGTCCTAATGCCATTCGAAGGTAGGACTAAAACCGGCGGAGTCGGTTTGGTCGCATCAATCCTGTAAGGACCGACTGAGACCGCATTCGGGTTCCAATTCCCAAGGCTATCTACTGTCCGAAGGTGAAAGTATAATCTGCCGGTGTTGAAACCCAGCTCAGTACTAAATGCAGTATCCGGCTGAAGATTGTCTATTATCGTATCAGGCAGTCCGGTCGAAAGTGTATCAAGACGATATGAATAACCTTTAACCCCACTACCTCCTGGGTCGGATGCACCAGACCAGACCATAATTATTGTTCGATTAGAACTCCAGATTACTGGGGTATGGGTAGTGCTGAACACTGTATCGGGATTGTGGGGTGGCATCTGGTCTTCAAGGATAGTTAAAGTATCGGGTGAAGAGACCGACGTTACGGAATCAACAATGCCCGATGCCGGCCAGGAGACAACTACATCGTAATCGCCGGCAGCAACCCCGAAATGAGCTTCGATTGCATCCTGAGACGAAAAACCGCCCCCACCATTCAGTTCCCGCAAACCGAACAGGGTATCGGTACCAGACTTAAATAAAAATACCCGGGCACCGATTCCAGCACTATTTGTATAGCCCTTTCCCCTACCCACCAGCCTGACTTTTATATAATTTTTATCGTTCAGATTGTTCTGGTAGAGCCGATTCTGTCCGTGTTTCGCAACCGCCAAATCTAGATCACCATCATCATTATAGTCCGCGCAAGCAATACCAAAACTCGAATCAGATACGGATTCAAAAGGTGATAATTCTGTAAAACTGCCGTTTCCGTTGTTGTGAAATAGTTTATTAACTCCGTGGATATTGGCAGTTGCAAAGTCGAGCTGGCCATCGTTATTGAAATCTCCCCAGGTTGCTTCGGTACTGGAGTCAACCGTAGAAAAAACACCACCAAGCTGAGCGAAAACTCCGTTACCATTTTGGTAGAGGCAATTGGTGTCGCCGAAATTGGTGACCAAGAGGTCCAACCAACCATCGTTATTATAATCTCCCCAGGCTGCTCCGTAACTATTTCTCACGGTCGGGTCGAACGACTGTTCGACGAAATTACCGTGGTCATTCTTATAAAGCCGGTTCTGGGAATGCTGATTTGCCACCACCAGGTCTAACCAGCCATCGTTATTGTAGTCTGCCCAGGTTATTCCGTTGGTCGAATCGGCTGTGCTGCCAAAAGCATTGACCACCAGTAGGAAATTACCACTCCCGTCATTCCGATAGAGGCGGTTCGGACCGCCGTAGATTGCTACTGCCAGATCTACAGAACCATCGTTATTATAATCACCCCAACTCACACCCCGAACCGGGCCACCGGCAATGAAGGTTTTTTTCTCAAAACTATCGGAATATACCCAGATACCGGTAGAATCACCGATTACAAAATCGAGTATTCCGTCGTTGTCATAGTCGGTCCAGGCCACTCCGTAAGGAAAAAGCGTGGCAAACGAATCAACTGCAAGAAAAGTATTACTTCCCTGGTTTTTATACAACCGGCTGAAGCCTTTGCCGGCAACAAGCAGGTCGATATCACCGTCGTTATCGTAGTCACCCCAGGCAACTCCCTGATTGGTACCTGCCCCAAACTGGTCCAGGGGCGTAAAATTTTCTGCAGGGAGAAACTGGAGCGAAACGATGCCTACAAGTAGTATCCGCAAGAGCCCCGACATTCCTCTTACCTTAACGCAATTCTCTGCTTCGTCAAGGGTGTCTTGACACAAGTGTGTCTTGACAGAAACCGGCTTTAGCCTAACCTCATGCATGGGAATTTCGGTCGTCCATTCTCTCGACCCAAGGGCTAAGATTATTTCACTGGTCGTTTTGCTCATCGCTATGGTATTTATAAATACACCGCTCGAATGGACGGTCGTGACAATTATACTCTTGAGTTTGATGATTGTTGCCAAACTCCCTGTAAAAAAACTCTTGCCGGTATTCAAAACCAGCGGCGTCTTTCTTTTCGCCCTTATCGGCGCTTATCTCCTGACCCGCCCATTCCCGGCCGGACTTTTTTATGGCTTGGCAATCAGCGCCAAACTCCTGGTTGCGATTATGCTTTCCACCATCCTCGCACAAACCTCGTCGCCGCAGGAATTAGCCTGGGGGCTTGGGAAACTGCTGACAATCGTTCGGCTGCAGGAAAAAAACCTGACCCACAGTTTCATTGTGGTCAACAATTCTCTACCGGTTTTTTTTAAGAAATTCCAGAACCGCAACCTCCGAAGTTTGCCGACCCTGATTGCCGAAGGCCTTACCGAAGCCGCCGACCTCCCCGTTCCTCCACCGGTCGAACCTGCCGGTTCGAGTATCGCATCCGGATTACCGGCTATTTTCATTTCGCTCATCTTTCTTGGCTTTACCATTTTCTACCGGTGAGAAACATCCGCTTAACGATCGAATACGACGGAACTGATTATTTCGGCTGGCAATATCAAACCAACAAACGGACAATCCAGGGAACGGTCGAGAAGGTATTACACCGGATTTTGCAGGAAAAAGTGAAGCTCTCGGGTGCGGCACGAACCGATGCCGGAGTTCATGCCTTTGCCCAGGAGGCGAACTTCAAAACCAGAAATCCTTTGCCCCTTCGTCCGCTGTCTGCCGGCATCAATTCCCTGTTGCCGGACGACATTGTCATAAAAAATATTTCCGAAACCGTATCCAATTTTCATGCCCGGTTTGATGCCCGGTGGAGAGTCTACCGCTATCGAATAATTCTCGGCCGGTCGCCTCTGCGCAATCGTTTTGCCTGGGAACTGACAACCCCGCTTGACATCGGTTTGCTGGTGTCGGCAAAAGATATCTTTCTCGGACCCAAGGACTATTCGGTGTTTTGTCCGGTTAAGGTGAAAAACCCCTGGGTCGATATCGAACGTATCACCTTGACCCAGACCGGCGACGAGCTTACAATCGAACTTGAAGCCGACCGGTTTTTATACAAGCTGGTGCGTCGGATCGTCGGCGCTTTAATCGAACGCGGGCAAAACCGAAGAACTGAAAAGGAGATTGCAGATAGTTTTAAACATCTCCCTCAAAAGTCATTAACCACTGCACCTCCCCAGGGATTGGCGCTGGTTGAAGTTAAATATTGAAAAATGAAAACCAACAATTCTACTTATAAGAAAACCGCATGTTCCCGAGACCCGGGTAAGATACCGGAGCTGATAAATTCGGCTCTGCCAATAATAATTTTTTTCGTTCTTTCCGAATTTCTTACATTTCGTGATACAATGATTAATTTCCGAAGGAGGTAGCATGGAACTGTATCTTGATACCGGCAATATTCAGGAAATCAGAGCAATCGCCGAGTGGGGAATTTTAGCCGGCGTTACCACCAATCCTTCGCTTTTGGCAAAAGAGCACGGCGATTACAAAACGAATCTTAAAGAGATCTGCTCGATTGTCAAAAACCCGGTCAGTGCCGAAGTGACGGCCGTCGATTCAGCGTCAATGGTACAGGAAGCAAAGGAACTCGCCCGCATCAGCGAGCATATCGTCATAAAAATTCCCTGTACGAGCGAAGGCATAAAAGCAACCAAGCACTTGGCTGACCAGTCGATACCGGTCAATATGACCTTGATCTTCTCTCCGCTGCAAGCCCTGGTCGCCGCCCGTGCCGGCGCACGCTACTGTAGTCCGTTTGTCGGCAGGCTCGACGACATCGGCGAAGAGGGGGTGAAGACGGTCGAAACGATCATCCACATCTATAAGAACTACGGTTTTTCGACCAAAGTCATCTTTGCCAGTGTCCGTCACCCGAACCATGTTTTACAAGCGGCACTCATCGGTGCCGACATTGCAACCATTCCCTACAGTATTTTCATTCAGATGATACGTCATCCGCTCACCGATATCGGTATCGAAAAATTCTTAGCCGATTGGAAAAAACGAACGACGTAACCATCAACTCATTCGCTATGGCGGATACGAGTACAACCGCGAACGTCACTGTCCCGCCCCTGAACATTCTCGCCGGTTCGGTGATGCTCTACTACTGTTTTGACATCGGTTACGAGATCGAGCTCGGACGGTTGGAAAAGGTTCGGGGCAAAGCAGCACAGGCATCGTATTTAACCTTCACCCGCCTCACCCCGCCGTATATCCAGTACCGAAAACCGCCGCTGCTGATTCGTTTTGGCAAGCGACGGTTTTCTCTTGACGGCCGGGAATTCATCTTTTCCATTGACGCCAAGGTCTACGATTTCGGAGTCGTGACTATTCGTTTTATCTCTCCTCTGACCGGGTCGCTCGGCGAACTCCAGACCTTGAATGCATATCTTACCGAAAATAAAGAATTATCGGCAAAGGCGGTTACTGAGTTTCTTAAAATTAAATCCGATATCGCCTCGAGCGTGGTGAAATCGAATCCTGATTCTGAGAAAGACTGGGAAGACTATACGATATTTATGGTGCAGTCGTTTGATCGGCAGATTGCGGGAGCAGACCTTTTAAACACCTATCGGCCGCAACTGGCTAATATCCTCCGGGGCGAAGAAAACCTCAGTCCGGATGAAATCAAAGGGATACTGAAAAACCCGCTCTCCTATCGAGAGCACGACCTGACACTGATCGATTGGAATTCGACATTTATTTTCGACCCGGATGGAAGCTACGATGTTCCCGATATTATCGAATTTGCCCTGATCCAGCTGCTCGAACTACGGCTCTATGACCAGATGCTCGATCAAATTATCGATGAAGCCTACGATGCCCTTGGCAATAAAAAAATTCGCATCTTCCCCTTTTCCCGGATCCTCGGACGTCTTTCCCGGATAAAATTGGATATTTCGGAGATTATCGATCGAATTGAAAACTACCTCAAGCTGATCGGTGATATCTTTTTAGCCCGCGTCTATACGACCACCGCTGGTCGGTTCCATTTAGACCAGTGGAAATCGGCGGTGCGGGCAAAGCTCGCTACCCTCGAATCAATCTACGGAGTATCCTGGGAGCGAACACAGACCAACCGGATGATCATCTTAGAAATCTCGCTGGTTATACTTTTCCTCATTGACATCGTCCTGATTCTTTTAGACGTATTGAAAAAGTAAGGGGATTTTGATCCCATCAGTTTATTCGGCCAAGACATTGACATTGTTTTCGGCCGGGATATGATTTTTTAAGATGCGGTGGATGTGGTCATCGGTTTTATTGGTTTTGTTCGGCTGTCACGGTCGAATCACCCCGGTCGAGCAAACCGAACTTCTCCTCGGAACCTATGTCCGGATCCAACTATACGACATCAACACTAAAAAAGCGGAAGTGGTTTTACAGCAGGCGTTTCGGGAAATAGCACGAATCGACACCCTTGCCGGCACTTTTGTCGAACCGGGAGAGCTCGCTACGATTAACAAAACCGGCACGGGAAGAATATCGCCCGAATTGAAAGCGATCATTGAACATGCGCTGGAAGTATCCGGATTATCACAGGGCGAGTTTGATATTACGGTGTATCCACTCGAACAACTCTGGGGATTTTATACCGGCAACTACCTTCTGCCTGCTCAGTCGGAGATAAAACAGGCGCTGAAATCAGTAGGCTATACCAATATCGTTTTAACCGGCGATTCGATCTATCTCCGTAACCGAGCCCGGATTGATTTGGGCGGCATTGCTAAAGGCTATGCCGTCGACCGGGCGTGTGAAATAATACAAGCCAATGGTATCCGGACCGGCCTGGTCGATGCCGGCGGCGATATCCGTGTGTTCGGCAATAAACCCGGGGGTAAACCGTGGCGGATAGGAATCAAGAATCCGCGCGGCGAAGGAATAATTAAAACCGTCGAAGTATCGGACCAGGCGATCACGACCTCGGGCGACTATGAGAAGTGTTTCGAAATTGACCATAGCCGTTACCACCACATTCTCGACCCCAAGACCGGCTATCCTGCCCGACCGGCAATCAGCGTAACGATCATTGGACCGGATGCACTATCGGCCGATGCCTTAGCGACCGCGGTCTTCGTTTTAGGACCCGAGCGGGGAGTGAAGTTGGTCGAATCGATACCCTCGACCGAGTGTTTGATCATTACTGAAGCAAACGGCTCACTCCAGTTCTTTCGATCGAAAGGATTTAAATGGTAGAAGCACGGTATTACGAAAAACTCGCAGAGAATCGGGTAAAATGTTTTCTCTGTCCGGTTCATTGTACCATCCCGGATGGAAAAAAGGGACGGTGTTTAGGCCGGACCAATCAAGGAGGCATCCTCTATGCCTCGAACTACGGTCAGGTTGTTTCAATTGCACTCGATCCGATTGAAAAGAAACCCCTCTATCATTTCTATCCCGGGAGTACAATCCTGTCGGTTGCACCGAATGGCTGCAACTTAACCTGCCCGTTCTGCCAGAACTGGGAAATCTCTCAAACTGAGACGCGCACCCGCTACGTTCCGCCCGACCAGCTGATCAAGCGTGCCGGGCAGAATGGTTCAATCGGTATTTCCTATACGTATACCGAACCGCTCATCTGGTTTGAATATCTGATGGATGTCTGTCCGACGATACAAAAACAAGGATTCAAGAATGTCTTAGTGACCAACGGCATGATCGAAGAAAAACCCTTGGACGAACTCCTCCCCTATATCAATGCGATGAATATTGATTTAAAATCAATTCGTCCCGATTTCTATAAAAAAATTATCAAAGGTGATTTAACCACGGTTCAAAACACTATTCGCCGTGCCAAAAATTCCTGCCACATCGAACTGACAAATCTGCTCATTCCGACCCTGAATGATTCTTTGGAAGAAATCGACGAACTCATCTGCTGGGTTGCGGCATTAGACAAACAAACCGTCCTCCACTTTTCCCGCTATTTCCCGCAGTACAAACTTGACCTGCCCGTGACCCCGACTTCGACCCTGGTCGACGCCTACCGACGAGCGAAGCAGCACCTCTCCTACGTCTACCTCGGCAACCTCTGGGACGCGGACATAAATCCTGACACCGTCTGCCCCCAATGCCAGTCGACCTTAATCAGCCGCAGCCATTTCCAGGCACGGGTTGTCGGCGTCACCGATCGGACGTGCACAACCTGCGGTCGGAAGGTCGATATCGTCCTATGAAGTTTCTTAAATTATTCTCTCTTGCGGATATTCTCTTGTTTGTTATAATTTTTTCGATGTCGCTGGTCACACTGGTGGTCGCTCGAAATACTAAAAAACCGGGTGTGGAGTGCGTTATTGAATCGCCGACCGCTCCCGTCCATCGAATAGCCCTCGCTCATGATACGACCGTGACCATCCCCGGCACCGTAGGTCTAACTTCGATACGAATCAACCCGAATGGGGTCTGGGTGCTGGACTCACCCTGCAGGAACAAACTCTGCCAGCGGATGGGCCGGATCAAAAACGCGGGTGCGGTCCTGGCGTGCGTCCCGAACGGGATCGTCGTCCGCATCGAAGGCGCAACCGGATTAGATGCGATCGCTTACTAAAATCTCGATCGTCAGTGCTCTGGGAGTTGCCCTCTATACTCTCGAAAATTTTCTGCCCATCCCCGTCCCCTGGCTGCGCCTCGGGATTTCCAACATCGCGGTGATTCTCGGCCTCTACCTCTTTGGGTTCGGCGGTGCCTGCTCGGTTTTTCTGATCAAGGTTTTAATCGGCTCCCTGATCGCCGGTCGGTTTTTGAGCCCGTTCTTCTTTTTTGCGTTATTCGGCGGAGGCGCTGCCCTTTTGGTGATGACCGCGAGCAAACGATTCCTCTCCCCACCCATCACCATCGTTGGCGTCAGCATGCTGGGCGGGGTAACCCATAATCTGGTTCAGCTGGTGATCGCCTACTTCCTCTTCTTTCCATTGAAATCGGTTTTTCTCTTAACCCCGCTGTTCGTTCTGTTCGGACTTGTAAGTGGCAGCCTGATCGGCGTCGTGTCGGCGCTGGTCTTAAAGAAGCTTACCCGGGAGGGTTCATGGCACAGCGAAGAATTGGTCCGTTAATTTTGGGTATTTTCCTGGGAGGTATTAGTGGGGCGGTTCTTTCGTTCTTTTTACGGAAATTATTTTATCCCGGTCCGGTCTCTAACTTCTTTTTTAAGCCTTTTGAAATCGGCTTTTCGCCGTTCACCGTCAATCTCGGTTTTTTCACCTTCACTCTCGGTCTGACCCTGAGCATCACCGTTTTTACGATTCTCTTGATTTTTTTAGCACTGTATCTCTTATATAAATTTTTCTAACGAGGAGGTAGATTATGTTTGGCAATATCGGCTGGCAAGAAATTCTCCTGATTCTGTTAGTAATCCTGCTTCTCTTTGGGGCGCGCAAGATCCCCGATTTGGCACGCAGCCTCGGTAAAGGGATCAAAGAATTTCGTAGTGCTCTGCGCGGTGGCATCGAATCACAAGACGAAACTGAAGCTGAAAATAAAACGGAGCATAAGCCGGCTAAGAAAAAAACCTGAAACGGTTAGCGTTTGAATTTTTTCAAAAATTCACTGACTTCGGATATTCGGAAAATTCGGGCTGCCAGGTAGAACGCTCCCAGCCCGGCAGTCCCCGATACCACAACCCCAACCAGCAACCGCACCGAGCCGGTTTGAGGCAAACTCAACTTCAAAAGCCAGCTCAAGCCAAAAGCGATACCACCGGCAATCGCCGACAGGAAGAGCAGCTTGATCATCTGGAGTAAGACTTTGCGTGCACCCCAATCCCCAATCCGCCGATGCAAAAGATACATCAACAGAAAACAGTTGAAGAGGGCGCTTACCGACGTCCCCAACGCCAACGCCTTAAATCCGAATTTCCACATCAGCGAATAGTTCAGACCCGCGTTCAAGACGACCGACCCTAATCCGACATAGGTCGGAGTGCGGGCATCCTTGAGGGCGTAGAAGCTGTTGGCGAGATTTCTCGTCTCGGCCAGCGCCCAGATCCCAAGCGAGTACAGAATCAGCCCGGCGCTCGTGTTGAGAGAATTGACAAAGTTGAAATTGCCTCGTTCGTAGACCAACCGGGTAATCGGTAGTGCCAGGACAATCAACAGCACGCTCGTCGGGATGGTGAGCAAAGAAGCAGTGTTCATCGCCCGGACTAATGAAGTCTTCAAGCTGTCCAACCGGTTTTCCGCCGCTGCTTTTGAAAACTCGGGCAGGGAAACGGTCCCGACCGCTACTCCAAACAGACCGACCGGCAGGTGCATGAGACGATAGGCGTAGTTGAGATAGGTGAGCGAGGCTTGGGCTAATAAAGAAGCCATAAACATGTTCACCAGGACATTGATCCGCTGGGCGGCATAGCCGAGCGCTACCGGTCCCCATAGGCTCAGGACCCTTCGCATCGCCGGGTCTTTAAAATTTAGATACGGTTTATAGCGATAGCCGCGCTTGAAAACCGACGGTAGCTGGACCAAGAACTGGAGCAACCCCCCGACCGTTACACCAATCGCCATGCCGTAGATCGGCGGCACGCCAATTCTACCAAGATAGCCGTAGAGCAGCACCGCACAGACGATCGAACCGACATTAAAAAGGGCAGGGGCGATACCGGGTATGAAAAAACTGCCCGAAGAGTTGAGAATGCCCATCGTCCACGCCGCCAGACTTACAAAAATAAGAAACGGAAAGATAACCTGGGTCAAGGAAGAAGTGAGATCCAACTTGCCGGGAATCCGTTCAAACCCCCAGGTGATTACCCGGGTCAACGCGGGCGAGAAGATGATACCGACAACCGTCAGCAATCCGACAACGAGCAGTAATCCATTTAAGAGGTTATTGGCGAATCGCCAGACGTCTTCTTTTTTATCTTTGACTAACTTATCGACAAAGACCGGCACAAATGCTGCGGAAAGGGCGCTTTCGGCAAAAAGGTCGCGTAAGAGATTCGGGATGCGAAATGCGGCGTTAAATGCGTCGGAAGCAAAACCTGCCCCAAAGAGATAGGCAAACACACTCTCCCGGACAAGCCCGAAAACCCGACTGATGCCGGTGCCCAAGGAAAAGGAACCAACCCGTTTCTCGAATTTATCTTGAGGCTGGGTACCGGTTCTTGTATCAGATTGTGTCATTACGAACCTGGTTTAGATTTACCCGGATAGTACGAATACCACTGCTTTTCATCGCTTGACATTTTACACAGTTCAATTAAAATTGCAAGATATAAAATGAAAAGAAAGATTAACCACCTATGCACACAGATTCACGCAGATAAAGATTGTTCTGAGGTTAATAGCTATGGCAATTTCTATTGCCGGTTAGCCGGTGTTCGGCTAAGAACTAAAGACCAATACCTAACGACTGATTATCTGTGGTTGAAAATTTTGATAAAACGAAGGAGGAACAGTGGCTAAAAAATCAATCTCAGTCTTAAAAAGAACCCGCCAGGCACAACGCCGACACCAACGGAATAAGCCCAAAAAGACCTTGCTCAAGACTTCCTTGAAATATCTCCATCGGGCAAAGACCAAGACGACGGCACTGAAACGCTATCATGAAATCCAGCGGATAATCGACAAAGCCGCCAAGGATAAAATTATTCACAAAAATACTGCTGCCCGTCTGAAATCGAGGATATTAAAGCATATTAAGAAATTGAAGTAAAAACTTAGAAGTAACGGTTGTTCCCAGTTCTATTTCAGTTTTACGGCTTTGATGGTTTCAGTAATATTTCCGGCTGACACAGTGAGAAAATAGACACCGGCTGGAAGATTATTTATTTTTTCGTTACTGAGAACCACACGAGAGGGACAGGATGGCAGAAATTCGGTAAAAACTGAACTGCCCAATGAATTGTAAAGGGTGATTTTTAAAGGGGTTTGAATCCGATTATTGAATTTAAGTTTAATATTCTCTTTAAATAACGCCGAAACGGAGAATAATCGTAAATTCGGCTCGTAAAACTTTTCTTCAACTCCCTCGGCTGGATGAAGACTCACCACCAAGAATTCTGAGTACCACCAACTTCCAGAATAACCACCTTCTTCTCCAGCCACATAAAGGTTACCTTCTGAACCGAAGGCTAAAGCTAATGCTGCATCCCCCGCGAGAGTTGGAGAACTGCTATACCTGTAAACCCAGCGCTCGGTTCCGTCAGGAGTCAAACTTATGACCGTTAATCGCGAAATATATGATCGGTCGCTTTCGCCCGCAGCATATAGATTTCCATCAGGACCATAAATAATGCCGTAAGCATTTCCCCCATGATTTTCGGGGTCGAAGCTGTACACCCAGCGTTCCATGCCATCAGAGTTTAAACTAACCACTGCAAAGTCATTAGAAATTTCCCCTGCCGTGTAAATATTTCCATCATTTCCAAAAACAATCGAATATGCCCAACCACTGGAATTGAGGAGGTTTTTATGTTTATAAATCCACCGTTCCCTGCCTTCAGAAGTCAAACAAATAACAGTGAACAGGTAAGGATTGGTACTATCTGCACTTACGCCGGTAGCATATATATTTCCGTCAACGCCATAAGAAATAGAATATCCTCTTTGAAAAGAATTGCGATGTCCGGTATGCTTGTAAACCCACCGCTCTATTCCTTCTGATGTTAAGCTAATAACTACAAAAGCCGGTAAAATTCCGTAGCTTTCGCCGGTAAGATAGATATTACCATCAGAACCGTAGACTATAGAATACCCACAATTATCATAATTTTCAAGAATGGAACACCTGTAACACCATCGTTCCTTTCCATCAGCAGTTATACTGACAACTACTATATCACCTCCGGTATCACCCCCATGGCTTTCCCCGGTAGCATATATATTCCCATCAAGGCCGTAAGTAACCGAGTTAGCCCCACCCCAATCCCATTCTGGGTCAGATCCTGGTTCATGATGAACATATACCCACCGTTCGGTTCCGCCCGGGGTCAGGCTGATGACTGTGAAATCAGCGACCGTATCACTCTCAGAGCTTCTCCCTGAAGCTGCCACATAGAGGTTGCCGTCAAAACCACTGACAATCGAATTAGCCCCACCCCAACACGCCCAATCTCCATAATCATAAATCCATTTTGCAGCACCATTCGCGGTTAGACCTACAACTGTTAAATCAAAACTCTTATAATAATCCCCAGTGACTCCGCCCGCCGCATAGACAGCATTATCCGAACCGTAAACAATCGACCGGGCATACCAACTATAAGGATACTTATAGACCCACCTTTCAATTTGTGCAGAAAGTTCAAAGGGAATCACTAATCCTGATAAAAACACCAGCCATTTTACAATCCCATTCATGTTACCCCCAGGTTAAAATAGTTTAATCCTCTATTCCGTTTAATACCTTAAGAACTATTTTTAATTTTGTCAATATTTGATTAGGCTACTTCAGAAATTTCGAAAAGCGGCGGTCGGCTAAAATTCTGCCGCCGGTCTGGCAACCCGGGCAATAAAATGTAGAGTGGTCGCGGTAGCGGATCTCTCGGATCGTCGTACCGCAGACCGGACAGGGTTGACCGGCTCGTCCGTGAACAACCAGAAATTCTCGGTGTTCCTTTTGAAACAGCCCGCCCCCTACCCGTTCTTTTATCTTTTCGATCGCCGACCGTAATACCGCAGGTATCGCCGATGCCAATACCCTAACTTCGTTGCCAGTGAGTTTGGTCGTAATTTTTAAGGGTGAGAGTTTGGCGTAGTAGAGAATCTCATCAGCATAGGCATTACCGATTCCGGCGATCAACCGCTGGTCGGTTAAAAATTTTTTGAGTTGGATTTTGTTGGTGTGGACAAGCCCGCTAAGACGCTCAGGGGTAAAATCTGCGCTCAATGGTTCGATGCCCGTACGGTTGAGTCTGGGGATGACTGACAGATCGGGCACAACATAAATCGCCATCATCTTTTTGGTAACCGGTTCGACAAATCGTAAATCCTGACCGGTATTGAACTTGATTCTCAATGAAATCGAACGACTGACCGCTTTCTCGGTCGAACAAAACTCGAGCCGTCCGGACCGCATCAGATGGACAACTATAAACAGAAATGAGTCGGTGACAAAGACGAGGTGTTTTCCCCGGCGCTCGATACCCACGATACGCTTGTTGATGAGCTCGCCGATATCCGGACTGTGGGTTTTTAAGACCGCCGGACTGCGGACCTGGACCCCAACGATTGGCTTGCCGATGATTTTTGGGCCGAGATTGTTTCGCAAAACTTCTAATTCAGGCAGTTCGGGCATACCGGCAGAGCTCTATAGAAAGTGGTGGCAAATAATCGGACAATACAAAAATAGCAACACGGCTATGCTACTCCCACGAGAAAGTGATAGATCGGTTGACCCCCGTGGTAGAATTGCACCTCGACCCCGGGGAAGGTTCGCGTCAGCATCTGTGCCACACGTCCGGCTGTCTGTTTTTTTACTCCTGCCCCGTAAAAGACCGTAATCAATTGGCTCTCAGGTGTGATCAGCGCCCGGACCAGTTTAATAAGACAGGATTCCGGATTTTTGGCTTTGGCAATCATCCGGTCAGCGCTGATGCCGATACAGTCACATTTTTTTACCGTAAGCGTCTCGCCGGTGCTCGGTCGAATGGCAATACTCACCAAACCGCTTTTAACTCCCCGAATTGACTCGGTCATTGCCTGGATATTGTTTTGGAGGGATTCATCGAGGTTGAACGCCAAAAGCGAGTTAATACCCTCGGGGATCGTTCTGGTGGGAATGACGACCACCGGCTTTCTGCTCAACCGGCTCACCTGGTTTGCTGCTAAGATTGCATTACCGTCATTCGGAAGCAGGACGACGGTTCGAGCGTCCATCTCCTCAATTGCAGCGAGCAGCTCTTTAATCGAAGTCGCCCGGCGACTGGTAACAACCATATCTGCGCCCAGATTTTTGAATATCTTCTTCAAACCCGTACCGCTTACAACAGTTAAAACTCCGAATTCATGCCGGGTAATTCTATCCTTGGGTGTAACTCCAATTTCATCGAGTTTAATTTGGCTGACCTCTCCGAACGTTCTCGCTACGACTGTAACCGTTTCCGGCTGATTGGTATGAATATGGATATGGACGAGGTTCTTAATCTTTGCGATCAAAAGCGAATCTCCTAACGCGAGCAACTTCAGCTTGATGGTTTCGATTTTGACCTTTATTCCATTAATAAAAAACTCAAAGCAATACCGATACTGGGGGATTTCTTTAATTTTTCGGGCAATCTCTACCTTGGTCTGCTGCGCCATCTTTTTGATTTTTCTTGCTATCGGTATAATTTTTTTGTTTTCGATCGCAGCAATAAAAGCCTCGAGCACATACACAAAACCGCGACCGCCCGCATCGGTCACCCCGGCACGTTTAAGAACCGGCAGCATCTCCCGGGTTTTGCGCTCGGCTGACTTCGCCCGGTCCAGAATTTTACGCCCCCAGCGGACTAAATCTTCATGATAGAAACGGTTCGCTTCGACACTCACCTCGCGCATTACCGTCAAAATCGTCCCCTCCATCGGCTTGGCTACGGTTTGGTAGGCTTTTTCAAAACCGATTTTCATCGCCTGTGCCAGCTCTCTGGTCCGAGCAGTCTTTTTGCCCTCCAATGATTGAGCAAAACCACCAAAAAATTGAGAGAGAATGACCCCGGAATTCCCGCGCGCACCTAAGAGGCTATAACGGGCAATACTGGGCAAAAGTTCGTCGAGGCTAAGGTCATCACCGTTTTTATTGATTCCATCAACTACTGCTTGCAAAGTGAGCCACATATTGGTGCCGGTATCGCCGTCCGGAACCGGAAAAACATTCAGGGCATCAACCAGTTCCCGCTTCGCCGCCAGATTCTGATAGGCGCACATAACCATCCGCTTTAACAATCGACCGTCAAGCTCGGTTACGGTATGAACCACGAGACCCCCCAGCTTCCCGGCCCAACATGAGTGCCGATTATGACGCTGGCTGCGCTTTCATAAAGTCTGTCGACCGTAAACTCCTGGCAGAGCCGCTCTTTTGCCC
This sequence comes from uncultured bacterium, assembly GCA_964356135.1. Taxonomy (GTDB): domain Bacteria; phylum Hydrothermota; class Tepidihabitantia; order CAYHGV01; family CAYHGV01; genus CAYHGV01. Next base: position 16,862 of record CAYHGV010000009.1, on the reverse strand, counting down.
GGGTTGTCCACTTCTGATTGTCGATGTCCTCAATAATTACCTCGATTCGTTCGCCCTTCAGCTTCTCGACTGCGGAGCGGATTTTTGCCACAATCCAGTTTAAACCCTGTTGATTGGTCGTAACTTTCGCTAAAGGAACAGCCATTCCATCTTTGATTCCGAGAATCGGCTTTATTGAAAGGATGGTTCCCACGAGTGCTTTCGCTTTGCCGATTCTCCCTCCCCGGGCTAAGTATTTCAGGGTTTCAAACACCACCACCGTATCCCTTCTCGGTTTAACTTCTTCAATTCGCTCGAGTATCTGTTCGATCGATCCGCCTTCGCTGGTAACTTTTGCGCTTTCGATTGCCAAAAAACCCAGGCTGCCGACGGCAACCTGACTATCGACCACTTCGATTCTTATCTTTGAAAACTCAGCTTTTACCTTGTGCGCCAGCTCATAGGTCTTGGTCCAGTGAGAGGACAGTGTCAGATGGACGAGCTCATCCGCTTCCTGAGCAGCCAGGGCGTAGGCATCAATTAAATCCTGGAAGGTCGGGCCGGAGGTGGTAGGATATTCATCGGAAGGTACCGTTCTTAAGTTTTTATAAAACTGAAGGCGGTCAAAACTCGCTCCTTCTTTGAAACTCGTCCCTTTAAAATTACAGTAATAGGGTATGATCCGTATGCCCAAACCGGCGGCGAGCTGGGGTGATAATCCACAAACACTATCGACGAGAACCGCAACCCGTTTCATTCCGGTTTTTTATGGACAAATTGGCGCACCAGGAGAATACTGGCGATGAGAACCGGAAATATTTTTAAGAACGGTTTGGTTTCAATGATAAATGCCGAGACGAAAAGAACGATGCACCCGGACAGCGCAACCAGGTGAAGTCTTTTTTGAAACCATCCCCGAAGGGGAAAAAACCGACTCACAAGCCCGACCAATCCACCTGCAACCAGGGTCAAAACCAGCTCCCGGGGCAAGAGGGGTATCAACACTCCAATTGCCGTTCCCAGACCTTGCCCGCCAGAGAATCGCATGAAAACCGACCAGCAGTGGCCCGCGACTGCCGCTGAAGCGACTAACAGTATTCCAGCGAGAGAAATATTGAGCAGCATCGCTCCAAGAACCACGATTAGACCTTTCACGATATCGAGTGCGCCGACCATAATTCCCCACCAGAATCCCATCTGGGTGATTACATTCGAAGTGCCGGGATTGCCCGAGCCAACCTGTCGGATGTCTATTCCTTTTTTTGCTTTGACGATCAGATAAGCGGTTGGAAATGAACCTAAGAGATAGGCTATAATAACTGAAAAAATTGTTACCGCCGTCGGCATCATTCCAATACTATAAAACATTGGCTTTTACCCGCGACCGCCGCCGTTCAATTAAATCGACGAACGCCTCCAATCGAGTTACGAGCCCGGTCCGGGAGGTATGCTCGTCAAACGAGAGGGATAAAATCGGAAACGTGTATTCCTGGCTTATCGCAGCCATCGCTTCCAGAGCGATATTTTCCGGCATACAGGTGAAAGGATAGATATGGATTACTCCGTCAAAACCATGCTCGGCATAGAAGATGGTTTCGGCAACGGTCTTTTCCGCTTCACCGCCGGGTGATTCCTGGAGATACTGCTTTGCCAGTCTCTTCCGCCGCTGGGTTTGCCAATCGGTCTTTAACAAAAACCGGAGATAATGGTAGAGGCTGCGTTGAGAATGGACCAGTACCCCCAGCCGCGCGAGCTCTTTCTCAATCTCCTGATTGGCAAAAGAGTCAAGCAATAAGAAAATCTCACCGACCAGACCGATTTTAAGCCGTGGCCGCAGCGGCTGGTCGGCGCGGAACATCTCCCGGACGGCAATACCGACGTGCTTAACATCCTTTATTTTCTTTGTTCGGTCAATCAGCTGAAATGCTCGCCGTCCAATAGCTTCCGCTTGACCGGGTTGATTGACCCGTGCCCGCCGGAGCAGCGTCTCGGTCTCTTCGATCAACCGACTCTTTGCCAAAAGAATGCGTATCGCCCGTAACACCTGGTGCAGGGAAACCGAAAAGGTTTGCGGGAGAAACCGGAACACAAACTCAAAAACATTATACTGGTCTAAGGCGTGCAACTGAAATCGGTAGCCCAGGTCCCGCAGGATAACTTCCTGAACCCGGTGATAGAATCCGAACCGACAGCGCCGGGCACCGGCCGCCATGAAAAGCGTATCCGCGCCCAGTTCCAATCCCTCGATAAAATTTCCCAGGGTGATCTTAAACGGCAAACAAACCATCTCCGGTGAATGACGCACTCCGAACTCTAAGGTTTTTTTGGTCGTAGCCGGCGGAAGAATGACTTCCGCACCTAATGCTTCTAAAAATGTTTTAAACGCAGATGAGCTATTCCCGAAATGGGGAAAGGTCGCTTTCATGAGACACGGATGTACGCGGTCCGACACGAACCTTGTCGGCTTGACACGGATTTACGCGGAAGGTGCGTACTGCTCGATTTTTTTCCGGCGGCTTGTCGTTTCTACCTCTGCCCTCTTTGCTCTACGCGAACGTTCAACAAGCTCTAAAAACGCTTCGATCCGGGTCACCACTCCTGCTTTGCCGGTATGTTCGTCAATAATCAACTGCAAAAAGGGCACACCTTTCGATTTCGCTTCTCTCACCATCAACTCCGAAACGAGCGAATCTGGACCGCAGCCGAATGCGATGATATTGCAGATGCCGTCGACTTTATCCAGATAAAACTGGAAGGCGTTATAGAGCTCCCGCTCATATATCCACTGAATCGATCCTGCCTGACCAGAGGAACGGCTGAGAATGGTTCGCGGCAGGTCCTCTTTCGTATAGATCCGGACATTTTCCGTTTTAAAAACATCGAGTATATCATCAGCAATAAAGGTATCGCCGAGGATATAGAAATGAGAAAGAAAACCGATCTTTAACCGATCAGTGGGAAATTCGGGTATTGGTTTGTTGTTCGAAAGCAAAGAACGAGTCTTTTGAAAGGCATTGTAGGCTTGGATCGGATTTTTGGTCAAGTCACTTGCCATCATGAAATGGGGCAAAAAGAAATTCCGTTTGATAGTCGGGCTCAAGAGTTTCACTGACCGGCCGAGTTGTAATCTGGTCACATCCACTATCCCGATCATTTTCGGACAGGCATAGAGGTGCTTTTGACTCGAAACGAGTCTCGGCAGAAAAAGATAGTCCACCTGGTCTTTGAGCACTGCGATATGTCCGGCTAAAAGTTTTATCGGCAGGCAGACCTCACTTGAGATTCTGCTCAACCCCACTGCTAAAATCGTCTTATCAGTTTTCGGTGAGAGAACTACCGTATAGCCTAAATATTGGAAAAACGCTCGCCAGAACTCACCGTAACGGTAATAGAGCAGCGCTTGGGGAATTCCAACCCTCTTCATGTTGTAAAAATAGCTCAATAATCGACTAAGTCAAGGGAAAAGACGAAAACTGTCCGAATCATCAATCTCGAGGCTACATGTTAAAATGTAACATCTCAGAAACCCGACCTCTTGACACCGCTAACGATTACCTTAAAATCGAAAAAAGGGCCTATAGCTCAGTTGGTTAGAGCGCACGCCTGATAAGCGTGAGGTGAGTGGTTCGATTCCACTTAGGCCCATGATAAACGTGGTAAATTTTTAAAGAAACCAAACTATTACGGAGGTGCTTATGTCTAAAAGCGGTATTGTCCTGATTGTCATCGGAGTGGTAGTGGGAGTCGCTTTTCTTGGCATTTACTTCTTCTCGCTTCTCCGACCAATGGCAGGCACAACTTCGTCCCCGGTCTTTGGCGAAGCAATTGGTTTAGTTGAAGTCTCGGGCGCAATCGAAGATTCGCGTGATATCGTCCGGCAGTTGAAAAATTTCTCTAAGAAACCTTCAATCAAAGCTATCCTCCTTCGGGTCGACAGTCCGGGCGGCGGGGTAAGCGCATCGCAGGAAATTTATTCGGCAGTCAAAAAAGCAAAAGAGAAAAAGAAGGTTGTCGTTTCGATGGGCGCAATGGCAGCATCGGGTGGCTATTATATCTCAGCACCAGCTGACATCATTGTTGCCAATCCCGGCACGGTAACCGGCTCGATCGGCGTCATCAGCTACTTTCCGATTGTCGAAGGACTGTTGAAGAAATGGGGAATCAAATTCGAGGTAATCAAATCCAAAGAACAGAAGGACATCGGTTCACCGTTTCGCGAGATGACCGAAAAAGACCGGGAGCTCCTGCAGAGCCTGACCGCCGATATTTATGACCAGTTTGTTACCGCGGTATCCGAAGAGCGGAAAATACCGAAAGAAAAAGTTTTGGAGTTCGCCGATGGCAGGCTCGTTTCCGGGCGGCAAGCCCAAGAACTGGGGTTGGTCGATTCCCTGGGGACGATGGAAGATGCACTCAAAATTACCGCCAATTTAGTCGGAATTAAAGGCGAACCAAGGGTTGTCAAAGAGGAACCAAGGGTTCCGTTTCTGCGTCAGCTTTTCCAGGGTACCATCAGCCGGTTTTTAACTCCGAAGTTTGAATATCGGTAATTTACAATTCATCATTGCGAAACAATCTATAAGGATTTGGATTGCTTCGCTTGTGGCTCGAAACGAGCCGACTTCGCAATGACACATTTTTGTCATTGCGAAGTCGCTATATTTCTTGGCGGCTGAAGCAATCTCATTCTTGGTTATGACCCGGCAATATGATGTTTATATTATGACCAACAAGTAGCATACCGTACTATACACAGGTTTGACCAATAACTTAAAAAAGAGGGTTTATGAACATAAGATAAAATCAGTTAACGGGTTTTCGAAAAAATACAAAATAAATAAATTAGTCTTTTATGAGATCTTTGATGAAGTATATAATGCAATCGTTCGAGAAAAACAAATTAAAGGTGGTGTCTACTACGGAAGGATAGTTAACTTTTTGTTTATAGCAAAACTCTCCGCGATCACCCGCACAAAATAGATACCGGCGGTCACGCGCTTACCGCCTTCATCCCGGCCATCCCAGTGAATCGGTGAACGGTCGAAGGAGTAATATCTCCGCACCATCCTGCCCAGTGGATCATAGAGCGTTAGCTGAAAATTTTCATCGACACCGGCGATAAACGTCATTCCGGTTCGGACCGACGACGGGTTGGGATAGACTTCGAGCCGCACCCGGTCGGACCGGGGTGTTTCGCCGATCTCATTGACCGGCTCCAACGCCATATCATCGACATACAGCATCTCGCCCTGCAGCGCCAGGATGGCAATCAGGGCAGCATCCGCACTCTCCGGTGCAGTACATTTAAGAGAATAATGGCGATACTCATCTGAACGGATGATGGGTATTAAAACTGGGGAACCGATGACCGCGAAACTCGAATCGAGCCAGTTCAAACTGAAGGTACCCGCCAGACCTCCGGTCGATTGCGCCCACCCTCCAAATCGGTAGGCTGTGTTCGGAGTTATCACCGAAACCGTAGTGGCAAAAGCCATTGTATCGAAGCCGACCAGTTTGATGGCATAGACCCCGCTGTGGACAACCTCGGTCGTTGAATCGGCTGAACCCGGGCTTGTTAAGTCACTTGTCATCCACATGACCGGCAGATGGAAATCGCCCATAAACATCCACTCTTCGAACCCTGGATTAGTGATGAGATTTTCCGCAGATGCCAACGTAACAGCCAATAGTAGAAACATGGTAATCTTTTTCATGATACTTCAATCTCCTGTTCGCTTAACCCGAGCACCATTTTGAGACAACTGAAATAGTAATTTTTAACCACTGATCCGCCACACAGTATGGCGGATTCAGTGTCTTCGGTGGTTTGTAAGAATTCTCATTTTGAAAGCTCTGACATAGTACAAAAATTATCACGAAATCACGAAAGGGCGAAAACACGAAAAAATTAAGTGTAGTATTTTTTAATGGATAATAAGCTTTCGTGCTTTCTGAGTTTCGTGGCTTTGATTTCACTGCGTTCAATCTATACTTCGTATTTCGTGGTAAAAGTGCCTTTTTTAGCATGACTTTTTCAGCGCCAGAAAAGCGATATCATCGGCGAGATTTATCCCGCGGGTGAATTCCTCAATCGCCTTTGCCACTTCTTCCTTGAAAGACTTTAAGGGCAGACGCCCTTTTTCCTTGACCAGGGTTAAGAACCGCTCTTCGCCAAACATCTGACCCTGGGAATTACGGGCTTCGGTGATACCGTCGGTGTAGAGCACCAAGAGGTCCCCAGGTTTCAAGACGAGATTATCAACCTTTAAGGCAATCGCATAATCTTTTGACCCGAGAATTCTCAATCCCAGCGGTAAACCTTCGAGATGCAACAATTCAACCTTATCTTCTTCCCGCCGGTAGAGGATCGGCGGATTATGACCAGCACTGCAGAGGTTGATCTGGGCGGTTTTGGCTTCAACCACCCCATAAAAGAGGGTAACAAAACTTCCATCCGGAATATCGGCTTTTAAAAGTTTGTTCAGGGTCGTGACGACATTCTTGGCTAGTGGGTTCTCCTGGCTCTCCCGGCGGATAATGCCTTTGAGCATCATCGTGATCAAGGATCCACCCACCCCTTTGCCGGAAACATCGGCAATGACCAGCCCAAGGTGGTCTGGGCTGATGAGAAAGGCGTCGTAATAATCGCCCGAGAGCTCGCGGCTCGGCCGGTAGAATGCTTCGATTTCATAGCCTTCAAATTGCGGCAACGATTGGGGCAGAATTGCCCGCTGAATCTCCTGGGCAATCTCGAGTTCTTTCTCCATCCGCTCTTTTTCTACCAGTTCAGTCTGCGCTTGCTTCAATTTTTGCGCCATCTCACGGACGGCGAAGCCAATCCTGCTAATCTCATCCCGACCTTTCACCTCTATCGGTCGGTCGAGGTCACCTTCGCCAATCGCGATAATATCCCGGGTCACCTTTTCCAGCGGCCGGCTGATGAAGGTTACCCCGACCAGCGTCGCCAAAATTCCAAAGACAATAAGAACCAGAGTAAAAATGATACTCGTCTTTTGGGTAAGAGCGACTGCCTGACGGATCGATTCTTGAGAAATGCCCAAATGAACGATGCCGATCAGCTTCTGTCGAATCGAAATCGGAGTCGCAATATGATAGACCGGATCGCCGTGGTCGGTCGTATAAGGGTAGGCAAGATACGCCTGGCCGGCGGTCGGTTCCAAACCCCGGGGTGGTGTATACCGCTGATGAATCATATTGATGTCGTTATGGGCGACGATCTGCTTTTGGGCATCGGTGATGAGACAATAGACGACGCCTTTATTATCCTTCTGCGCTTTGGTGACATTTTCGGCTAACAGCAGGTCATCGCCCGATGTCAACGGAGTCTCGCTGGCGGCGGCGACACTGCGCGCGATCGCCACCCCGCGTAACTCCATCTCGGCTTGAATCGCCTTCCGCTCGTGATTGGTAAAATAGAAGTCCGCTCCGACCATGACCAGAATAATGAAAATCGTAACCCAGAGGCTGAATTTCGTTCGCAAACCAAAAACCGTCCTCGTGGCCGACATGCTTATTTGGAAAGACCGCGCAAGAAAAGCAAGAATCCTTTGATTTCATACTGGGCGAGTTCTAAATTCTGTTTTGACGCGGTCAAATCCGGGTCAAGGGCTAATGCCCGCTTGAACTCGTTGATTGCCCGGTCCCAGTAGGATTTGATTGCCAACAAATAGATTTTTCCCAATTCGTTGTGGAGTTCGGGTTGGTCGGGCTCGAGGGCAAGTTTTGTGCGAATCTCCTCCCGATATTCTTCGATGATAAACGGTTTTCTGGGTGGGTCAGCATACCGGATGAGGAGGTCAAATTCATCTGAGAGATAGCTGACATCTTCATCGTTCTGGGTAAGGCAAAAATCCTCCAGGAGCTTGAGTGCCGGCTCGATCTCACCGGCTTCAATCGAGCTGATCGCATCGTTGATCAGTGAACTTCGATAGCGCGGGTTTTCCTGGATGGTTTTCAAGAGCTGGAGGGCTCTGGAGGGTGAATGGTGCATCGCCAACCTCGCCAGCTCGAATTGGGCGGTGGGCCAGTCCCGCTTGATTGCGAGCGCTTTTTTGAGCTCAGCTTCGGCTTCGGTGCTCCGTCCTAACTTTTGATATGCCAGTGCCCGCTCGTAGTGAAAATCGACTCGCTGCGGGTCGAGTGCCAACCCCTGGCCTAATACCGCCAATGCCCGCTCCCATTCCTGGCGCTGGGCATAGAGCCTTCCCAGATGCTTATACAGACCGATAACGTTACTATCCAGTTCCAACCCTTTGAGAAAGACGGCGGACGCTTCGTCCAGTAACCCGTTGCGCATGAAAAGCATCCCCAGTTTATTCAACAAATCGGCCCGGCTTTCTTTCATAACCTCAGAAGCAATTTTAAAAAGAGAACCGAGTTCCTCAAACTTACCGGTATGGATCGAGTGAATCAGCGACCAAAGCGACCGTTCCCCAATTTCCGGATCGTAGTCGGCTTCGATTAAATCGATTACCTTGCCCTCCCGAAAAACCTTGCACACCACGCGATTGAGCAACGGAATCGCCGAGGTCTCGATCTGGTAATTGCCGAAATCGGTCCGAAGCTGACTGTTAAGCCCGAGGGTTTGTTTCATTGCGCTCTCGTTTCATCTCTTTGAATGCAAAGAAGAGTCGGCGCCGCTCAGTATGCAACCCTAATGTAAGGAGCTGACGATAAATTTTGAAGAAACCGACCGCTCGAACCCCATACTTGGACCTGACCAATTCCTGAGCAATCTGCCGGGCACCCCAGAGCGGATGCTCTTTGACGATCTCCTGAACCGCAATCGCGAGCGGTTTCTCCGGCGGCTTGAGTGCTTCCTCGGACGCTTCGGTTTCGACCGCGACCGGCGCCTCGGAGAGTTTGAAACCCAGTTCCCGGCCGAAGGTTGCCATCGAATCGAACGAGCGAATTACGGTATCGAGTCCCATCAGTTTGAATACCGACATAACTGCCGGTCGCATGTCCACCAGATAGATATCGCCCCCAATATCACGGAACTCGTGCAGTCTTCCTAATATCACTCCCCAACCGGCACTGGAAATATAATCAACCAAGTTAAAATCAATCACCAGATGGTACCGGCCCTGTCCGATAAACCCGGAAATGACATTCTTGAGGTACGGCGCGCTGGTTGCATCAATTGAACCTTTCGGACGGCAGACAACAACATTTTTGGCGGGATCAATGAGTGCCGCTGCAATATCCAACATCATCCCTCCTTTGCTTTTACAATGTTTTTTTCCAAGACGTGTTCATTGGAACTCTCACCCGGACGATAGACCACGCGGTCCATCAGCCGATAGACCATCGGCAGACCCAGACCCCGACTGAACCCCTCTTTGACGATCCGCCTGAGGTCGATCTTACGTTTTTTTGGAAACGCATACTGTTTTCCCCAATCCTTGAAGACAAAGGAAATTTTTTTATTATCCAGATAACATTTGATGGAAATTAAACCGCTGCACCCTTCGTAGGCATGCTCGACGATATTGATATAGACTTCATCTAAAGCGTTCTTAATCTCGTAGGTCGCCTGCTCAACCAGATTCAAACCCAGGCAGACATGACCGACAAACTCACGCACCGCCTGCAGGCAGGGCAAAGCAGAAGTGGTTTTGAGCTCAAACACTAACCGTTTCAAACATTCTCCTTCCGAAGCCTACCGGATAAACAGCTTCTTGTCAAGGAGGGTCCTCCCCGCCACTCGGTTATTTCGATTATAGTTCCTATGAGTTTTTAGAATACTGCCCAGGGCTTGACTATCTTGAATTGCGGGTTTAAGATTGATTATGGTGCGGCTGGCGACGATCGAGGCAGGGCAGTGGGATGACTTTTTAAAAAACTCACCGCAGGCGACAATTTTCCACACGCTTGAATGGCTCCGCCTGTGGCAGCTGAGTTTTCCCCGAACCCGGGTTTTTTTTATCATCCAAAAAAAGGGAACAAGCATAACCCAGGCTTTACCGGTCGCGGAGGTGAAAAAATATTCGTTTCTGAGCTACTACTCACTACCCCAGGGCTGTTACGGCAGTGTTCTCGTGAGAACCGGCGTTCCGGATGGTTGTAGCGAATTGCTCCACCAATTCGTAACCGCAACTCGCCACTACTCGGGTATGATCCAACTCGTCGATTTTCACTCGACGATCGATGGCTCGCTGCTCAGTGCCGACGGATTTGAAAAACTGACAGCGACAACCCATATTCTACCCCTTGTTCCGGAACCCGAACAAATCTGGCGAAACCGAATTGCGAGTAAGGTGCGAAATCAAATCCGACAGTCGGAACGGCACGGAGTTATCGTCCGACCGGTCAAAACCCCGGAGGACATCGCTCTCTGTTTTGAAATCGAAACCGCTACCGTCCAGCGACACAAACGAAAAGGACTCTTTCGCTATCAATTCTTCCGCAATCTGTACGAGACCATGGGTACGACTGACCGCCTTCACTGGACAATCGCCGAGCGCGACGACCAACCACTCGCCTATGCGATCTATCTTGCGTATAACGATACCGTCTTGCACTGGACTGGAGGTTCATTCACCGACCGCTGGGAACTGCGGCCGAACAATGCGCTGATGTGGGAAGCAATCCAATGGGCATGCAAACAAAACAACCGGTTTTTCAATTTTGGTGGCTCCCCGAAAACGGCAACGGGATTAGTCCATTTCAAGGAAGGCTTTGGAGGAAAAGAAAAAGCCTATCCCATCTATCAAAAAGTGTCCCGCCGGTTTAGGCTCGCACAACGAATCCGCAGGACATTCTAAATGCCGGGCATTGTTGGTATCGTCGACCACTCGGGGAAAACCGATGTTGCCCGGAGCCTTGCCCGCATGTCCCTGCTTTTGAAACACCGTCCCTGGTATACGACCGACCGTTACCTCGAGCAATCATTCGGCATGGCGCGGATTGGCCTGGGCTATGTCAACCCCGAACCCCAGCCGATTTTCAATGAAAACCGGACACTGGTCCTGATGATGGACGGTGAAATCTATGGCCAAGAAGAGCTCAAAGAAAACCTGATCAAACGTGGTCACCGATTCCGGTATGACAATGACCCGGAATGTATCCTCCACTGGTACGAAGAGTATGGTCGAAACTGTCTAAAAAACCTGAACGGCACCTTTACCTTTGCTCTCTGGAATAAACCCGAACAGCAGTTGATTATCGGCACTGATCGCCATGGTTTGAAACCCCTGTATTATTTTTGGAACGATGGCATTTTACTTTTTGCCTCGGAACTCAAAGCGATCCTTAAAACCACCGCCCGTCGTCCGGAAATTGAACCGCGGGCAGTGGCGGAATTTTTTACCCTCAATCAACTCCTGGGGACCGAAACCTTTTTTAAAGGGATTCACCTCCTCAGTCCCGCATCGACATTAGAATTCTACCAGGGCGACATTTCTCTCAAAAAATATTGGGATTATACCTACCATGAAGACTTCGCCCGTACCCCCAAACCTGACTATCTCGAAGAAGCGACCGCCATTCTCCAAAACGCGGTCAAACGTCGATTGCCCGAAGAACGACCCGGTCTTTTGCTGAGCGGTGGCTTAGATTCGCGGACGATTTATGCTGCCCTGCCCGAATCTGCTCATCCGCTCCATACCTACACCTTTGGCATGAAAGGCTGTCCGGATGATAGCTACGCGTCCCAGCTCGCCCGCATCCGGTCGAGCCATCATCGTTTTTTCGAGCTGCGCCCTGCTGACCTCATCCATTCCGCTGAACAGTGGGTATGGATTACCGACGGCATGTGCAACTGCATTCATTTTACCGGCGTCGAATTTTTCGAAACCATCCGCCAGCAAACCCCGATCGTGCTGCTCGGATTAGGCGGCGGAGAGTACTTCGGTGAAAGCTTCACCAATCCCTTGTTTTTTACTCTCTCCGACCGTCATCTGCGCGCTACGTATTTTTATAAGAACATCAACTGGCTGTTTCGCGCCGCCGAACAGCCCTCACTCTTCCGAAGAGACTATTATCACAAAATTCGTGGTGTTGTCTTCGATGAAGTCGTCTCATCTCTCGCCCGCGCTCGATGCCGCCATCCGGCCAATATCATCCATTCGTTTTTTCTGCGCGAACTCCTGCCCCGGTTTATCGCTCTGGGAATGGTTATTGATGGCTCGTGGGTCGTGGTTCGAACCCCCTTTTTGGACAATGAGTTCATCGACTTTCTGCTCCGGCTGCCACCCCGCTATCGTCTTTTCTCCTACCTCGAAAGAAAAGTGCTCACGCGATTATCACCGGCGATGGCTCAGGTTCCCTGGCAGCGCACCGGCTTCCCGCCTGCCGCCAACACCTTTTTTGTCGCAACTGCCGCCCTTGCCCGGAAACTCGGTGTAAAAATTCCGTTTATAACCCGCAGCCATGCTACCCTTGGCTTTCACGACCATGACCAGTGGCTCCGGACCACGCTGCGGGAATACATCGAAGGAATTCTATTATCCAAAAAAACCCTCACCCGCGAATATTTTGACCCCGGTTTCATCCGAACGATCATCGGGTTGCATATGTCGGGAGAGCGAAACTTCGCCCTCAAGCTCTGTGGGTTGCTGACCTTTGAACTATGGCATCGCAGCTTCATCGACGGATAACGGTTTTAGCAATTTCTCCCTGGGGAAACGACTGGGACTTCGCCTCCCTCGTCGGCAATCCCGAGAACGCCCTTTTTTACGAAAAACTCGCAAAGAGCGATATCGAACTCCATCTGATCCTGCCCTATGAAAAACGATTTAATCGCCGCCTGCCGGTGCGGGACGGTTTTTTCCTCCATCCCCTGTCGACTCTCAAATTTCCTCCGATCCGAAAATTAGGCTATCTCCTGTCGTTCGCCCAGTATCTCGGCTTCAATGCTCTGGCATTCTATCATGGAATCAAACTGGCGAAAAAAATACAGATCGATCTCATTTATGGCATCGGCAGTGTTTCAATTCCCGCCGCTTCGCTCTTAGCCCGGGTTCTCAAAAAACCGGTCATTGGAAAACTCCTGGGTGTGTGGGGGTTGTATCCGATTTTAAAACATAATCTGCGCTATCTGCTTGACAACTTCGATAGTCTCATCGGTTATCGTTTTCGGTTAGACCGGCTCATAGTCGTAAACGACGGAACCCAAGGCGACCGGGCAGCGGAAGAATTAAAACCACCGGTAAAAGGTTTTCTTTTCTGGCAAAACCCGGTCGATAAAACCTGGATCCACCAACCGCATGACGAACACTTCCGTGACCGTTACGCCCGGCCGAACCAGATTCTACTCTTTGCCGCCGCTCAGCTCTATGTTCTCAAAGGGTTGAGTTTCCTGATCCGGGCGATGGCGTTGGTCGTTGCCGCCTGTCCGGATGTCACACTGCTGATCGCCGGCACCGGCGTCGAGAGAAATTCCCTGGAAGCACTGGTCAAAAAGCTCAACCTCGAGTCGAAGGTCCTCTTCCTGGGAGGAGTCCGGTTTCTCGAAATGCGCGGCTTCTATCACGCCGCTGATATTTTTGTTACGACCCATATCTGCACCAATGCCACTCTGACGACCGGCGAATCGCTGGTGTCTGGTTTACCGGTTGTTGCCTTCGACGTCCGCGATACACGCACGGTGGTTCGAGACGGCGAGACCGGGCTCTTAGTCCGCCCTTTCGATATCGAAGATCTTGCCAAGAAAATTATGGTCCTCGTTAAAGATGGTTCTTTAAGAAAAAATTTAGGAAAACAGGCTCGGGAATTTGCTCTTCGTAACCTCCCGAGTTGGAATGACCGCCTTGAACTGGAAGTTCAATTGATTCGGGAATTATGCGAGTAGTTCGTAATACCGTCTTTTTATATCTCGGATTTTTCACCACCCTGCTTCTCAATTTCATCCAGCTCAAGATTCTCTCGACTTCCCTCGAACCCGAACGACTCGGCGCTTTCTTTACCGTTACCGCAGTCGGCGAAATCATCTCACTTGCTCTGCTGGTCGGCTTGCCCCTCGTCTACGCCCGCTATCTACCAAAATTTGAAGCCGAAGGCGACCGAAGAAAAATTTCTGCCCTTGCCCTTTTTGGCTATGGTGCCTATTTACTCTTAAGCTTGGCAATCTATCTTCCGATTCTGCTGGTCGGAAAAACAACCATCGCCACGATCTACCACAACCCCCTGGTCAGCCACTATCTGGTCCTCGGCGTAGGCATCCAGCTGCTCGCCGGAATCATGGTTCTGACCGTTGCCGGATTCAACGGCCTGAGAAAAATGGGTTACTCGGCGGTTCTGAGCATCCTCCTGGTGCTGCTTCAGACCGTCGGGGTATTTCTTTTCCGGCGCCACTTGACGGTCGGGATGACCTTACGCATTTATCTCGGCGCACTGGTTCCTGCCATCATTGCCGGACTGATCATGTTTGGCAACGGTCTGGCAGCATTTCCCCGGCTCAGCCGGATGTTGATCCGCGACCTGCTTCCCTATTGGCGCTATGCGCTCGTCCTCGGCTTGATTGCCCCGCTCTTCAGTTTTCTCGATCGCCTGCTGGTCGGTTACTTTTTAGGCATGGCGTCGGTGTCGCTGTTCGTCGTCGCGATCAAAATAACAAGTTTAGCCCGTTCTATTCTCGGTACTCCGTTAGAAGCGGTTGTCCCGGAAATCAGTTACTTTTACGAAAAAGGTGAACCGGCGGTTCTGGGTCGCGACCTGACAATCGTCATCAAACTTATGTTTTTTTTGGCGTGTGCTTTGACCACCGTGCTTGCGGTCTGCAGTCGATGGCTGATTCTTTTAATCTCGACCCGAGAGTATCTTACCGTCCTCGTTCCGTTTTTAATTATCGTTGCCAGTCTGCCGTTGATTGCGGCATATACCCCGGTCGTCGCAGCAATGCGGGCAATCGGTAAAATAGCACTCTATCTCATCTCCGATCTTATTTTTCTCGTTTCGTATCTGGTGCTGATCTTGATTTTAATTAAACCATTAGCCCTGACCGGCGTTGCCCTCGCTCAATTCCTTGCCTTCAGTATCGTTCTGACGTTCAATTTCGCCTATACCGTCCCCCGCCACACCTCAATTCATCTCAGTCCATGGTTCTTCGTCCGTCTGCTACTCCAAAGCCTCGGCCTGGGTGTGGTAACTTTTTTCATCCTTCGTTTTATTCCAATTCCCGTTCTGCTCAAACTTGTCGGTGGAGTGGTGTTAGTCGGCACCGGTTTTCTCTGGTACTTTATAAAAGGCGGAGCATTGACTCCGGTTGAGAAACACCGTCTGGTCGAAGTTTTCGGCGGTCGGTTTGCGATCGCCAATTGGCTTTTGACCCTGCAATGAAGCTCTGTATCCTGGCCGATGCCTCCGCCTACCATACCCATCGCTGGATCGACTACTTTGTCGAACGGGGCTGGGAAGTTCATCTCATCTCGCTGGAAAAGCCAATTCTTAAAAGTCGCGGGATCGAACACATTATTGCTCCGAGGATTACTGCCCGCCCCTTCAAATATCTCACGATGATACCAGAAATTAAAAATTGTCTTCGGAAAATAAGACCGGACGTTGTTAATGCCCATTATGTTCCGAATTATGGGTTTGTCTGCTCTCTGCTCGGCATTCATCCGCTCGCGATTTCGGCATGGGGTTCTGACATCTTAATTTCCGCCGAGCGATCACCGCTCCATCGATTGCGCACCCGTTGGGCTCTCCGGCCGGCCGACCTGGTGACTGCCGATTCAGAAAATCTTGCCCGGGCTCTCCATAACCTCGAAGTTCCTCGAGAAAAAATACTGATCGTTCCGATGGGCGTTGACCTCTTCCAGTGGAAAATGCGTACTGTCTTCAAAAAACCCTCCGTGCAGATTTTGAGTTATCGACAACTTGAACCGATTTACCAGGTCGAACTGTTGGTCAGGGCAATTCCGGAAATTATCCGCGTCGTTAAAAAAGACCTTCGCTTTGTGATCGCCGGCACCGGATCGCAAAAGGAATATTTACGAGCGTTAGCCTCCCAACTCGGCGTCCAACCCAATCTTCGATTCACCGGCACGCTCACCCCGATGGCGTTAACGAAACTCGTCTACGAATCCGATATCTATGTTTCAACCGCCTTATCCGATACCACTTCAGTTTCACTACTGGAGGCGATGGCCGCCGGTCTTTTTCCGGTGGCGAGCGATATCCCGGGTAACCGGGAGTGGATCGAACACGGAAAGAACGGATTCTTATTTTCAGCCCGCGACAAAAATGATCTAGCCGCGAGAATTATTAATGCCGCGACGAACCGGCTTCTTTGGCACAAATCCGCTCTTCTCAACCGAAGCATCATTGAAAAACGAGCTTCCTGGCAACAAAACATGATGTCGATCGAGCGCAGGTTCCTGAATTTACAAACCTCCTAACCATTTCCTGCCCAAGATATTGCGTTTCTTTATTAGCCGCAGGTTCTTTGGAGTTTATAAGTTATTGGTAGAGCGTAAAAATAGAACTCCGGCAAACCACCGAAGACACTGAATCCGCCATACTCCGCTGCACTTCTTGGCATGATTGGCGGATCAGTGGTTAAAAATTACTTTTTCAGAGGTCTCCAAAAAGCCCTTGACAAATCCGTGGCTTTGCTCTATAATTCTCATAATCTAAGGAGAACACAGGACTAATAATAAAGTCTTGACAGGATTTTAATATTGTTTATAGTTGTTGTTTGTTATGTGCTGTCGAACCCGAGCTCGAATGGTTACGCTTTAATACTCATAGAGTAATTTCGCTTTTTCTATATTCGAAAATTATTGCCCATGTAGCTCAGGCGGTAGAGCACCTCCTTGGTAAGGAGGTGGTCGGCGGTTCGAGTCCGCCCGTGGGCTGAGTATTTTAGGAGGATAGATTATGGCAAAAGCAAAGTTTGAAAGGAAAAAACCGCATATCAA
>CAYHGV010000008.1:0-41923 GCA_964356135.1 uncultured bacterium | reverse complement strand
GCATGATAGACTTCGTCGTTGCCACTCCCGTTATTCCAGAAGACGATATGGCCAATTGCCATGTTGTCCGGAGTAATATAGCGTCCGAAGTAGGCAAAATCATTCACCGAGTTATCGGTTACCCGGCCAATATTCCAGATACCGGCAACATTGTTGGCATAGAAGATTTCGATATCGCTCGGCTCACCCGCCATAAACGCGATATGGGCTTTTTTATGGGGGTCGATGAAAAGACTGGGATAGCCATCGGAGTAATCGTTAGTCGTCACTTTGCTCTCCTGCCAGGTGCCGGTCACATTATTGGCGTAGTACAGCTCGAGGTCGGTACCCGGTCCATCGTCCCGGGAATAGGCGACATGTGCAAAATTATCGCTGTCCAGATCCATAAACGGGAACGAAGCCAGCCAGGCCCAGACGGCGATAAACTGGGGTGCCATCCAGACTCCAGCTATTTTTCGGGTATACATGAGAGCATTGGTTATCCCGTACGCTATGTGGGGATTACCGTTCGAATCGAGCGACAGCGAAGGAAAGCCGCTATCCCACATATCGCTGGTCACCTGCTCGGATTGCCAGGAGCCGGCTACATTATTGGCATAGAACACCTGATAAAAACCTCCGGTGAACTTATGATAGACGATATGGGCAAAACCGTTATTGTCTATTGCCATCGTCCCCCATGCATCGTCGTCAGCATCATCGGTTACCCGCTGGACCGCCCAGCTTCCCGGTATACCTTTGCAATAGGAGATTTCCTGGTCCGGAGCATCCTGCCACCAGATGGGAATGTGGACGTTGCCAAATCCGACCGCGATATCGGTAGCAACATCGCTGATGGTATTGTCGGTCACCCGGCTCGACTGCCAGAAACCGGGGACATTGGTGGAGTAGAAGACTTCATTGTCGCCGTCATTATGGGTATAGGCGACGTGCAAACCCATTTGATCGGCAGTAATGATTGGAAACCAATCGGGCTCAGTGTTGTCGGTTACCTTTTCGATTGACCAGGTAACACCAGGCGATTGCTGGACGAATCCGATTAAAAAGAGCACGGAAATTACGAGGACACATTTTTTCATTATAACCCCCTTAATCGATTTAGAGGTTTATTCCTATCATCTATCATTTTATCGCTTTCGCCTCCTTAGTTTATGGGCTTTTAGGCCTGGAAGCTCTGCTCCCTTTGAGGATTGTTACTTTACTCGGCTCGGGCGATGCAACCGCCGAGCAGACCTCGGGATTGTCCTTTATACAACAAGCCTTGTACCCGTTATTCCATGAAATCGACCTGACTCTTATGCACTGAAAACCCAGATCAAACCGAGTTAACCCGATTGTCCAAAGAACACGGCTTTGATTTAACTATAAAAACCTGTTCGCTTTTGTCAAGATAAATTTTCCTCTTGACAAAACTAAATTTTTACGTAGATTTGAAAGACTAAAGGAGGCAGAAATGAAAAAAAAGGCTAAAAAGAAGATAAAAAAGACACAAAAAACCAAAAAGGCTAAAGTGCGGGTTGTAGTCCAGAAACCCAAAGGTCCAGTCTATGCCTGTCGCAGCTGTGGAACCGAAGTGGTTGTAACCAATAGCGGTATGGGTTTTGCCGATCTCCTCTGCTGTCAGCAGGCGATGGAGAAAAAAGAGTAGTCGGGTTTAATAAACACAGCATCATCGTTTGACCGCCGGCTCATAAATCACAAGGCCTTCTAACGTAAGGGTTTGGTTAGTTAGCAGGCCTTTTCGTGGTGGCTATGCTTGACTTTTTTATTTTTTTACCTATGATAGAGAATGTCGAGAGAACGTTTAAAAAAACCGAGACGGTTAGGTGCGATTCTGCCCCAGGTGGTAGACCGGTTGGGTTTAACCTGGGGACTTCGATGTCAGGAAGTTATCGCCCTCTGGCCGGCAGTAGTCGGTAAACAGATCAACCGCAAGACCCAAGCCTTCGATATCCAGGAAGGGGTTTTGCAGGTGCGGGTTGCGGACAACACCTGGATGCAGGAATTGTTTTTCCTCAAACCCGAAATTATTAAAAAATTAAACCGTGAGATCGGAGAGAATATAGTGAAAGATATACAGTTCCGTTTAAGGAGTTAAATCGATGAGTCGAACTGACGATACTAAAAAAAACAAAGCCGAAGTCTACGATGCGACTAAAATCCATGTGCTCAAAGGACTCGAGGCGGTCCGGCGCCGGCCGGCAATGTATATCGGCGATATCGGAGTCCGGGGTCTCCACCATCTGGTCTACGAGGTCGTCGACAATGCGGTCGATGAGGCGTTAGCCGGATTCTGCGACTATATCGAGGTTACCATCATCGATGACGACATCGTTTCGGTCGAGGATAACGGCCGCGGCATACCGGTCGATACCCATCCGACTCAGCATAAGCCGGCGTTGGAAGTAGTGATGACCGTCCTCCACTCCGGCGCCAAGTTCGAAGACAAGGTCTATCGGATCGCCGGCGGCTTGCACGGCGTCGGGGTCTCAGTGGTCAATGCCTTGTCCGCTTCTTTAGAAGCCGAAGTCTACCGGGATGGCAAAATCTATTCCCAGCGCTATGAGCGGGGAGAACCCAAGACCCAGCTCAAAGCCAAAGGCGCGGTCAAAAAAACCGGTACCCGAATTACCTTTACCCCGGACAAGCAGATTTTTAAGAAGACTGAATTCCAGTTCGAATTAATCGCCACCCGGCTGCGGGAACTTGCCTATCTCAATCGAGGCTTACGGATTGTCCTTCGGGATGAGCGCACCAAACGAAAAGAAGAATACAACTTTCCGGGTGGAATTTTAGATTTTGTCAAGTACTTGGACCAGGGTCGCACCCGGCTCGCAAAGCCGATTTATATCGCCGACAAACGGGATACCATCGAAGTTGAAGTCGCCCTCCAATACAACGAAGGATTCTTAGAAAACATCTTCACCTATGCCAACACCATTAACACCCATGAGGGCGGCACCCACCTTGCGGGATTTAAAGCCGCGTTAACCCGAACCCTCAATGAATACGCTCGAAAGAATAACGCCCTGAAAGAAGGCCTCGATTTAGCGGGCGAGGATACCCGCGAAGGTTTAACCGCGGTCGTTTCGGTGAAAGTTCGGGAACCACAATTTGAAGGACAGACCAAGACCAAATTGGGTAACTCCGAGGTGCGGGGAATTGTCGAATCGATCGTTTCCGAGAAAATTTCCAACTACCTGGAAGAAAATCCCCGTCAGACCAGTATCATTTTAGGCAAAGTACTTGCCGCCGCAAAATCGCGGATGGCGGCTAAAAAAGCCCGGGAACTGGCACGCCGGCGTTCTCTGTTGGAGTCCGATACCCTGCCCGGTAAATTAGCCGATTGCGCATCCGAAGATCCGGCCGAGTCCGAACTCTACATCGTTGAAGGAGAGTCGGCGGGCGGATCGGCCAAACAGGGTCGCGACCGCCGGTTTCAGGCGATCTTGCCGCTGCGGGGTAAGATCCTCAATGTCGAGAAGTCGGGATTGAATAAGATCCTCTCGAACGAGGAGATCCGGACGATTATCTCGGCGATCGGCGCCGGCATTGGCGAAGAAGAGTTCGACCCGGACAAAGTGCGCTATCAAAAGATTATTATCATGACCGATGCCGATGTCGACGGCAGCCACATCCGAACCCTGCTCTTAACCTTCTTTTATCGATTCATGAAACAGATGATCGAAACCGGCTACCTCTTCATTGCCCAGCCGCCGCTCTATCGCGCGAAGACCGGCAAGCTTGAAGAATATGTCTATTCGGATGAAGAGCTCGAGCGGTTTCTGAAAAAACAGAAAATCGATAAGGTAGAAATCCAGCGCTACAAAGGTCTGGGTGAAATGAACCCGGAACAGCTCTGGCAAACGACGATGAATCCAGACCAGCGCGTTCTCAAAAAAATCACCCTGGAGGATGCCGCCGAAGCCGACCGGATATTTTCGATTTTAATGGGCGATGAAGTCGAACCGCGGCGAGAATTTATCCAGAAGAATGCCCGCTATGTCGAAAATCTGGATGTCTGAAAACCACCGCCACCCGCTGATCAACACGGCTACAACCGGCTGGTCATCGCGCGACGAAACATGGATACAATTTTTCTACCGGTAAGAACTATCCGTCTCGATCGGCCGCGAGCAGGATCGCTTCGTTTCCGGGGTGAAATCGGTGGCAAAAATTTTTAAGGAGGAACCATGGAACGGAAAGTCTTACTCAAAGAATTGACCGAAGCATTTGGACCATCCGGTTACGAAACCGAAGTGGCTCAGATCATGAAACGGTATCTTGGGGCGCAGGGTGCGGTGAAACAGGACCGGCTGGGGAGCGTGGTCGGCGAGGTCACAGGCACCGTCGACTCGCCGAAAATTTTGTTTGCCGCCCATATGGACGAGATCGGATTTGTCGTTCAGTCGATAACCAAAGACGGATTTATAAAATTTTTACCGATCGGCGGCTGGTGGGAAGGGGTGCTGCCCAGCCAGCGGGTTGTAATCCGGACCCGAAAAAAAGATATCGTCGGGATTATCGGTTCCCGGCCGCCCCATGACCTAAAAGAAGACGAACGAAAAAAGATTCCTGAATTGAAGACCCTGTATATCGATGTCGGCGCATCCAAAGATTTTGACGTCAAAGAGCAGCTCGGCATCCGGCCGGGCGATCCGATTGTGCCCGCCGGCGACTTCACCGTTTTGGAAAATTCGATCTTCTTAGCCAAAGCCTGGGATGACCGGGTTGGCTGCGGGCTGTTGGTTGAAGCCGCCGCAGCGATTTCGAAAGGCTCGCCCGCCGGCCGCAACCCCAATACCGTCTACCTAGCCGGCACTACTCAGGAAGAGGTAGGCCTGCGGGGTGCCAAGACCGCCGCCGCGCTCGTCAATCCCGATATTGCGTTTGCGATCGATGTCTCAACATCCAAAGATACCCCGGGTGAGGACGGCGATAGCGATGAACGTCTGAAGAACGGAGTGGCGATTTTAATCTACGACCTGACGATGATTCCTTCGATAAAACTCCGGGATTTCGTCATCGATCTGGCGGAAAAGAATAAAATTCGGTACCACCTGGCAACGGTGCGCGGCGGCTACGACACCGGCCGAATTCATCTCCACAGCATTGGCGTTCCGTCGCTCGCGCTCGGCATCCCTGCCCGCTACATCCACTCCCATAACGGCGTCATTGCCGAACCCGACTACGAAAATGCTTTACACCTGATAACCGTCATTGCCGAAAATTTAACCGGCGATGTTCTAAATGAAATTCTCAAGTAACGGAAGGAGGTTTAGTGGCAATTAAAAATATCGGTCTGTTTGGCCATTCCGGCTGCGGTAAGACCTCGTTCGGCGAAGCGATGTTATACCTCGTCAAAGAGAATACCCGGCTCGGACGAACCGATGAGGGCACGTCGGTCTTCGACTACGACGAAGACGAAATTGAGCGCAAGACGAGTATCAATCTGGCATTAGGCTATGGTTCCTACCGGGATGATTTTTTTAACATCATTGATACGCCCGGCTATGCTGATTTTATCGGCGATGTCCTGTCCGGAATCCAAGCCTGCGATATCGGCGCACTGATTGTTGACGCTTCCTCCGGGGTTGAATTCGGCACTGAACTCGTCTGGAAGTTTTTAGGCGATGGGCACCGCAACCGGGTCTTCTTCATTAATAAGTTGAAAAAAGAGCATTCGGATTTTGAACGGACACTCGATGACATCCAGAAATCGTTCACTGCCAAAATGTTTCCGGTCTTTTTGCCAATCGGCAAAGAGGAAGGTTTCTCCGGCCTGGTTGATATCCTGAAAGAAAAAGCCTACCAGTACAAAGATGGAATCCGGAGCGAAGGCGAAATCCCCGCTGAACTGAAACCAAAGGTAGCCGAGCTGAAGGAAAAGATGGTGGAAGTTGCCTGCGATTTCAGCGAACCGTTGATGAATAAATTTATGGAAGGTGAACCGATTCCGGCCGCAGAAGTGGCACAGGCGTTGCGCGACGGCTTTCGAAAAGGCGAGATTATCCCCATCCTTGCCGGTGATGCCTACGATAACATCGGGGTCGATCTCTTTTTGGAATTCGCCGCCGACTATCTGCCGGCTCCTACTGAAATGGGAAACATTACCGTCATCGATACCAGGACGAAAGAAGAGAAACAGCTTGTGCGCGACCCCAAAGGACCGCTCTCGGCGATTGTCTTCAAGACGATCTCCGAAGCCCATATCGGCGACCTTTTGTACGTTCGGGTCTTTTCCGGCGGCTTGGAACCCGGACAGATGGCGTACAATATCGGCTCGGGTCGGGAGGAAAAGATCAATCAGCTATACCGAATAAAGGGGAAAGAGCGAACCGAGGTGAATAAACTCATGACTGGCGAGATTGGAGCGCTGGTGAAGCTCAAGGTGACCAAAACCTCGGACACCCTCACCGCCATCGGCTCCACCATCCAGTTGCCGCTGATCCCCTTTCCCCAGCCGTCGATCTCAGTCGCGATTGTTCCCAAAACCAAAGGCGATGAAGAACGGGTGTCCAATGGCTTAGCCCGGCTCCACGATGAAGATCCGACGTTCACCTACCGTTACGACCCCGAACTCAAGCAACAGCTCGTCTCCGGTTTAGGTGAGCTTCACCTGGATGTGATAATTGCCCGGCTGCGCCGTAAGTTCGGGGTGGTGGTCGAGCTTCAGAAACCAAAAATTCCGTATCGCGAGACGATCACCAAAAATGCTGAATCTCAGGGCAAATACAAGAAACAGACCGGCGGCCACGGTCAGTACGGCGACGTCTGGCTCCGGGTCGAACCGCGCGAGCGTGGTGCTGGTTTCGAATTTGTTGACCAGATTTACGGTGGGTCGATTCCCAACAAGTATATTCCCTCGGTCGAGAAAGGTGTGGTCGAAGCGATGGGCAACGGGGTTCTCGCTGGATTTCCGGTTATCGATTTCCGGGCGACCGTTTACGACGGCTCGTTCCATCCGGTCGATTCTTCCGATATCGCCTTCAAGATCGCCGCTTCGATGGCGTTCAAAAGCTGTACTGAAAAAGCGGGCGTGGTCTTGTTGGAACCGATTGCCGAAGTCGAAGTCACGGTTCCCGAGACCTGGATGGGTGATGTCATCGGTGACCTCAACTCCCGCCGGGGTAAAATCTTAGGGATGGAAATGGAGGGGCGTCTGCAGAAAATAAAAGCGCTCGTCCCCCAGGCCGAGATGTATAAATACTCTACGACCCTGCGGTCAATGACCCAGGGTCGGGGCTACTTCACGATGAAGTTTTCCCATTATGAGGAAATTCCCCGCGAACTGTCGCAGCGCATTATCGAGGATTCGAAAAAGCAGAAGGCATAGCCAAACCCGGTACGATTGGGCAGTACCGGAACGGTCGAGACACCGGCACGCCGAAGAACGATGAAAGTTGGAACTTTTCGTTGGTTGATTGTACTGGTCAGTGTCGGCTCACTCTTCGGACAGAATGATAATATCGTTTTCGGTCCCTGGGGGGTAAAAATTTACAATCACAATCGTCAGGACAGCATCAATTTAGCCGAGACGCAATCCAACTTTTTTCATGGCTCTACCGGTAATTATGCCGAGTGGATTCGTGATACGGCCTGCGACCCTAACACGATCCAATGGTGCGGTGATGCGGTTGGCTACATCACCGGTTATCCCCACGAATATCCGCGGACCAGCGATACGATCCGCAACTGGGAAAAACGGGTTGACGCGCTCATAAAGAATTGGACCAAGGTCTGGCAAGGACACTCCGCCTGGGGTTTGCTGGTCGGAGCAGAAAACAGTGCGGTCTATGATAGTTCGTTTTATTACGGCACCGAGTATATCTGCAAAAAACTCAAAGCCGAGGATTCCACGCTAAAGACGATGGCCCAGGGTAGTATTCGCGGTTCCAACAAATTTTGCCTGCCGGCGCTCTTTGACTCCTGCCCTGACCTCGATGTGCTGGCATTCAGTCAATACCGGTTCCGGGGCAGCTCTCCTTATTCCGACCAAACTGCCCTTCAGGACTTTGTCGATTACTATGCCGAATGCAACCAAAAAATGCGCCATCCCCATAATCTCAACCGGCAGCATCCGATGGAATGGTTTGCGATTATTCAGACCCACCGGGAATATCGGGTATTTCCGAAATCGGCACCGGTCCGTCTCTGGGGTAAATACTATCGTCTGTTTCGGCGGCCGACCGCTGAAGAAATCCGGTGCCAGGGATTTCTCGCATTAGCCTATGGCACAAACGGGTGCTGTATTACACCTACCCTTCGGATACGTTACCGCCTGACCCGGATTCCTATCCCACCGCCCAAGATTCATATTGGTATCCCTATTACAAAAACATAAAAAACGCCGGCTTAGTCGATGTCAACAACTATCCTTACGACTACCGGCATCATCCTCGGGATACGACCTTTGATGCGGTCAAGCATCTCAACCAGGATTTAAAGATTGTCGGCCCGATTTTTAAAACGGTCGACTGGGATACGGTAATCTCGATAACGCCCGCCAAGCCATTTCAGGGATTACGCTATATTTCCGCTCTGGGCAATGCGAAATCCGGTAAACCGGTCGATCCCTTGTACCTTGAACTCGCAACCATTGTCGACAGCTTGGGCAGAAATTATTTCTTGCTCGTCAATCGGAAGACCACTGTTCAGGATACGGTCCTGGTTTCGGTCGAGATCAAAAGCACAGATCGCACCCGAACGCCGAGGCTGATTGATCAGTTGACCAAAAAAACGGTGTCCGGCCAAACCGGGACCTCCAGATTTTTGATACCGATTGCACCCGGCAACGGTCGGCTGTTTAAAATTACCTTCTGACCGAACCACCTCGGCCGCCCGATTGATCGTCACCCCGAGGCTTAGATTTTTAACCCTGCGCCGACCAAGACCAATTATCCCTTTCCAAAGGTTGGTTTTATCATAAAATCAAGCCGGCTTTTTAAAGGATCTATTAGCTTTTCCTTCATTGGTATAAGAGTATAAGTATAACCTCAGAACATGGTCTGGGCACCCCTATATTTTCCTCTTGACAAAAAAGACCCTTCAGCTTATTATTGACCCATGTCAAGCGCAAGCGACTTTGATAGTTTTTTTGCGCATAGTTCTAAGCCTGTTTTGGGTACCTTACCAACCAGAACCTCCAAACCAGACAAACATGCAACCGTGGGGCATAACCAGGGCTTAGGTTGCAGTAAGGTCAAATGAGTAAGTATCATTTAACTCGTAACTAAAAAAGGAGGTGGAGATTGTCATCTGTCATCAAAATGCTGGCGGTGCTGGGTCTTTTTCTACTCGCCTACGCAGAACCAATCGAACTAATCAATAATGGCGATTTTGAAAACCCCCTCACCACCGGCTGGCAGCAAGATATAAATAACGTCCGCGGATCCTCGGAAATCATCCGGGATGTAGGTTATGACGCGGACCAGGATTATGAAGCGCGCGTCTATAAAGACCAGAGCAACTCGGCCGCACTTTTCCAAACGATATCCATGCCGAGCCTCGATCTCGAATTCAAGGCCGATTATTGCTTTTCGGCTGTTGCATCGGACGCACAGGTCCAAGGCGTTGCCGCCATCAGCGTAGAATATCTGGATTCACAAGGTAAAACGCTCGGCAAATCTATTTTCTACGCTTCGGCACCGGCAGACATGCTTTCGAGTGATGCCGTTACCGCTGCCTATCCGGTTGAAATGGGAGCCTGGGCGAACCGTTCCTTTAACATCCAAAATGCATTGGCCGACCTTCCCGGATTAAATGCGGACCTGATCGCTCAGATCAAAGTCTCCCTTCTCACTCAGGGCCAATATAAAAGAGTAAACTGTAGTACCTGACCAAGCAACCCGATATGGGTTGAATACACCTCTGGTGCAGAGGTGCTCGCAGATAACATCTCCCTTATCTGGAATAATCCGCCCGACCTTACCTTTGTAGCTGCAACCAGTAATGACAATCAGGGTAATGGCGACGGAAAAATAAATCCGGGCGAGACGGTCCAGACCTGGGTTACTCTCAATAATGGTGGTCAGGGTGCTGCTACCGGCGTGACCGCTGAATTGTCAGCGACCGACCCTAATCTAACCTTCGTGAAAGGCAACGTCACGTTTGACGAAATCCCGGCAGGCAGTGAAGTCAGCAACGAAAATGATCCTTTCGTCCTCAGTATCTCTCCCACTACTCCTTCCAACACCACCATTCCCGTCACTCTGACGATCAATTCAAACAATACCTTTTACTCGACCACGCTTAATTTCGATATAAACGTCGTGCCTGTTCTGGGCATAGCTCAATCGTCAACCACTCCCCTCCGGTTCTCCCTTGCCACGCTACCCAATCCTGCCCACGGCGCCACCACGGTTTCCTATACCGTGCCCTCCTCGAGCCAGATCGATCTTGCCGTCTACAATACCGGCGGAGAGAAAGTAAAGCTCCTCGCTACCGGATTTGTGTCCGCAGGTCAAAAGTCGATCGTCTGGGATGGCAGGGATGACACCGGTAAGAAAATGAATGCTGGCGTCTATTTTGTAAAGCTTGAAGCCGGTTCAAACCATGCGGTTACGAAACTGGTATTGCTAACGAAATAAAAAGAGTACGTTCTAAAAACCCCCTCTGAAAACCAGAGGGGGTTTTTTTATTACCTCCCCGGTATCATCGAAAGAATGTCGGTAAAAATTTTATGGTGAAGAGCGCATGCCTGAGAAACTTTTTCCCTAACGAGTGGACGGAAATAAAAAACCGGAAATAATCAGAGCGACCCGAGCATTCGACTAAACTCGAGTGGTGTTTTCGTGCTCAATTATTTTCAGGGTATTAGTGTGGTGTTTCTTACAGATCTTTACATTTGGAAGTGGCAATTTATTCATTAAAATCGAGATTATTCTCTTCCAGACTGTGTCACAATGGTATTCTGAGGAGTGAAGCGACGAAGAATCTCAATTAAGATGCAGAAAAAGATGAGATTCTTCACTTCGTTCAGAATGACATTAAATGTCAAGAGATTTATGAAACAGTACACTATGAGTCTGTCGGAATACCGAGTGAAGAAAATTCAAAATTGAATTTTCCCCCACTGTATTCTTCAAAGGAGGCAAATTAGTGTCTATCTTTCCCACCGGACACCTTAACCAGGTATTATATCGGCTCTTATCTCCCACCGTTTTTCTTCTATAGATGTTCTCCGACACACTCCTAGGTTAGCCGGCATAAAAAAACCCTTATGTAACAAACGAATTACCCGAATAATAGCGGCTCGAAGCGAGCCGACGAATCCGCCAAGAATCGTGGCGGACACGAATAATAGCGGCTCGAAGCGAGCCGAGGGCGTTCGCTCTAATTCGCAACATTCGTCTTTCAATTTCGCCTTTTTTTAGAACAGCTTACCTGTTACTTTTCCGGAAAACCATCGAACGTAAAAACCCTGAGCTCGCTCAGCCCTGAAACGGTTTACTTATCCCGCTAATCGTATTGCACCGACCGGGCAAACCTTCTGACAATTACCGCAACTGATGCACCGCTCAGGATGCACAATCAGCTGGGGATGGAACAGTTCCACCGCAAAAGCGGGACAGGTTGATGGACATCCGCCGCAGCCCACACACCCTTCGCCCAGGACCACTTTGCCCGGAGCGGTCCGGCGAGGTTGGGAAGGCTTCCTGCCCTTCGGCTTAGGAACAAATATTCCAAGAATTGCTCCGGCAATAAACGATATTCCCAGTCCGAGAAAATTCCGTCGGTTCATTGCTGACCGGTCAAAGGCTTAACCAGTCCGGGCGGAAATCGAGCCACCAGGTTTTGGTATCGACGCTCTAAGTTTTCATACATCAAACTCAGCCGCTGACGGTATGCGGATAACCCGTTGCTTGAATAATCTTTCGTCTCGGCAATAGTTTGAGCCGCTGCCACCCCGGATTGAAGAGCGTAAATGATCCCCTCCCCGCCGTCCGCATTTACCAGCCGGGCTGCGGTCCCGGCAACGAGTAACCCATCGCCGTACGGTTTTTGTAACGGCCGGGTAATCGGGACGGCTCCGACGATCTCCCGTACGATACTCCCTTGCCTCAGATGAGGAAACCTGCCAATAAAATCGAAAAATAATCTTCGTGCCCGATTTCCCGAGACACCGAGCAATCCGACACCGACATTAGCCGAATTGTTGGAACTGGGGAATATCCAGTAGAAGTAAAAATCCTTGCCAAAGTTGTAGCCCATCGTAAATTGACTTGGGTCAACCCGAATCCCTTCAAGCTTTGCTGAATAGCACGAACCGATTTCAGAGGGATCAAGGTGGTTTGCCAGACCCGCCTTTCTCGGTACCGTCGCCTCAACGCCATCGCAGGCAACGACGACTCGCGACCGGATATCTCGTTTCTCACCCCCGGTCTCAACGCTGACTCCCACAACCTTGCCATCGAAGGGGATATACCCCCGGACCCAGCTCTTGGTGTAGAGCGTGCCGCCGTGACCGACGAACTCATCCGCCAGCCCGATTTCAAACCGGGAGCGGGATATCAAGACCATTGACCCGAAGTCATTTTCAATTGTTGACTGGAGACTATCCAATCCGACGACCTTGAAAAAGTCAGGACTTGTCAGTTCGCCGCACCGAACCGGCGTGCCGATTGCCTGCTTCTTCTCAACGATCAGAACATCAAATTTCGCCCGGACCAGCTCAAGTCCGCAGGCCAATCCGGCAAGCCCACCCCCGACGACAATAACATCATAACGGTCCTTGAGCATCGAGCGCCAATTACATGTCCTTGAGCCGCTGGGCAAGTACTTCTCGTGGGACCGGTGAAGTCAGGTCCATGAGGCAAATCTCAACCCCTTGATTCCGGGTTGACTGAAATGTCAGCCAGCGACCGTCCGGTGAAAAACAGGGGTAATCATTATCGCCGCTACTCGTCGTCAGTTGGGTCAACGAACCACTCATCGGATCCAACAGATACAGTTGCGACCGCCCACTCCGATCAGAAGAAAAAACCACTTTTGTCCCCTCCGGATTAAACCACGCTTTGCCACTATTCCCCTGGCTCTGGGTAAGACGGCGCTGATTTTTACCGTCCTGGTCCATGATATAGACCTCAAAATGAAAGTCCCGGTTGGAGTGAAAGAGAATTTTTTTTCCATCGGGCGAGAACGCTGGCTCCCCATCCCAGTAAATATTATCGGTCAGTTGAGTGATAGTCTTATCCGCCAGGTTTATGACCCCAATCTCATAATTACCATTCGTGATGGCATAATATTGGACTGCCAGCGTTCGACCATCCGGCGAGAGCCGGGGCGACTGGTACTGAATCGTATCGCGGATGACTGTTTCAAGTTTTTCACCATTGACCGCAATTGAATAAATACCCCAACTCGAATCTCGAAACGAAACAAAGAGAATCGATTTTCCGTCAGGAGTGAAGAACGGTTGGATGTTCATGAAGGAATCCCTGGTCACCGGCAGGATAGAATCGGTTGTTATATCGACAACATAAATTTGATACTTGCCGGTCAAACCCGATTGAAAAGCGACCAGTTTTGAATCGGATGAAAAAGTCGGCAGAATTGCCCCTCCCGGCATACCCGGGGTGAGCCGGGTTATGGCGAATGGCTCAAGTCCGAGAAATAAACCAATCTTCATTCGCAACTCCGGCTCATTACTCAGCATCGAATCCAGCTCAAGTAACATCTTATATTCCCGAAGCGCGGGCTGGACCGAATCCATCTGGCAGTAGAGTCGAACTAATTGATAGCGCGCCTGAGGATTGTCCGGATTTTTTGCCGCCTCTTTCCTCCATTTCGCAACCAGTCGGGAATCGGCTGAGGCATAGATACTGCCTGAGAATAGAACACCCAAACCCACCAGGATATACAAAAGAGACTGCTTCATGCTACCCCCTTTCGTAACTTATTGACGGTAAATTTTTCATCGTCGTCGTCTTCACGGGTTGTTGTACCGATTGTTGCTTTCAGCAACCTTGTCTGACCTCGATCGTTCTAATCCTCGATACCTAAGAAACCGTTCACTGTTTGTAGCTCAAAATCTCCAATGAGTACCGGTCGGCGACCACAACGAGCCCATTCGAGACTTTCACCCGCAACGCCTCGCCGGGCGTATCATAAGAACCAATAATCTTGGGTTGATTGATATTTGACAGATCGACAACCACTATCCCTTTTTTGCCCGCGGCAATAAAGGCTCGATCCCCGTCAATCGCAATGTAGTTCATTGGACCGGAGATGGTCAGTTCACCGATTCTTTTCCATTGGTCGGGTTTTGTGATATCATAGATCTTCAATCCGACCGCAGGCTCAGCGGCTAACAAATAATCCCCTTTTCGCGCCAGGGCTGAAATTGCCTTCACATCGCTGATCCGGGAAATTTTTTTCATAGCTGGGAGATTCTGCCAATCAATTATGATGACTCCTGAATCATTATCCGCCACATAGACGAATTGGCTGTCGGCGACGACCGACCAGGCTGCACCTGAGGTCTTGTAGTAACCCTTCTGATTCAGACGCGAGGATGGACAGGTTGGGCATTTTGTGAGAACATGTAGACCTTTTTGACTCTTGCCGACCGCAGTAATGATGAATTCTCGACTCAGGGTCAGATCAAATATTCCATCCAAGGCGTTATAGGTGTAGCTGAGCTGGGGATTAGAGGGGTTTTTGACATCCAGCACCTTCACACCGGTATTGAAATCACCGATATAGACAATCGGACCGCGCATCTTGACGACCCGGGCATCAGGTGAATCAGAAAAGACACCTACGACCATCGGCTGTTGGGGTTGAGTCAGATTCAATACCCGTACGCCCTCTTTCCCTGATGCCACTGCCCAGTACTCTCCTGCTCCGTCAACATCCATCACATTCGCCGTCCTCCCCAGGGTATCAACCTCTTGCAAAGGGAATTGAGAGATATCAAAAAC
The DNA here is from genome assembly GCA_964356135.1 of uncultured bacterium. GTDB lineage: Bacteria > Hydrothermota > Tepidihabitantia > CAYHGV01 > CAYHGV01 > CAYHGV01. The sequence goes on along the minus strand of CAYHGV010000008.1, from coordinate 26,999 downwards.
CCGGATTCCCGCATCACCGGCTGCAACATAACAGAAGTCATCACTACAACTGACACCCAGAGCTGGACCATGGGTTGTTGCCGCACCAACCTCTTTCGGTCCGCTCGGCTCGGTTACCTCTACTACCCGAAGACCACCATCACCCTCGGCCAGATAGGCGCGCCCGCCATCGACTATCACCCCCTGGGTCGAACCGGAACCAGATTCATACGACCCCACTTCGAATGGCTGGATCGGATTAGAAATGTCTACGATCCGCAGCCCTTTCGGGCCGTCAGCCAAAAAAGCATAGTCCCCTTCCACCGCTATCGCTAAAGCGCTGCCCGGGGAATGATAGGAACCGACCTCCTTGGGCTCAATCGGCTGAGAAATATCGAGGATATGCAATCCGAAAAAGAGGTCCGAGACATACGCATAGTTGCCTTTAACCGCAACCGAACGGGCATCGTTCACCATCACCCACGCCCCGACTTCCCTGGGGCGCGTTGGTTGACTAATATCAACAATTCTCACCCCTTTGGTTCCATCGGCAATGAGCGCAACGCGACCTTTGATAACCGCCACATCGTTGGCGTGCCCCCCGGTATCGTAGTGTCCTACCGGTACCGGTTTGGAAGGATCAGAAATATCGAGGATCCATAGCCCTTCATTACCATCGGCAAGATAGGCATAGCCACCCGCGACTACAACAGCTTGGGCGTCGCCGGGTGAACCCCAGCTTCCAACCGTTAATCCTTTTTTTGTGAAAATCTCAAGGCCCCGTAAGGTGGTGGCAAAGACGAACCGGTCATTGATCTCAATATGGTTATAATACCCGCCGACCAGGGCACTGGCACGATAAGAAAGAGTATCGCCGCTACCCATGTGAGGGACGAAGCAGACGATACCAAGTAAAAATTTAAAAATCTTTTTTTTGAACCGGAGGAAGTTCATACTCAAAAATATTTTTCGGCAGCGGCTGGTCGATCGCTTGCGAAACCAACGTGATCGTATAGCCTGACGGCCAGGCCGGAACCTCGATCTTGGTCGGGCGCTCGATACCCTGAACCGAGCCGTACTGAAGATACCGAACATCTAAATACTGACGAAACCGCCGCATCAACAACCCCGTTTGGATATTTAAATAGTATATTTTTTCGCCGGCAAAGACGCTTACCGTATCCGCCGTTTGGTTCGTGGAATCAATCTTCAATCCTTTGAGGGGAAATCCGAACAGGATTTCGCATAACTCCAGTGGATTGAGATTCAACATCCCCAGCTTCATCTCGTTTGTCACCAAACTCACTTTGTTAAGCAGGTCATAGTTCCAGACCGAGTCGCCTTTATAGATGAAAAGCATAAATGGTTCACCCGGTGGTGCGGTAGTAATAAACCGGAACCGGCCGTTGTCCCAGAAGAATTCGTAATTGAATCGCTGACCCGTTCTGAAATCGCCGATAACAATCTGACCCCGGGCCTGATAGGTCTTAAAATGGGGCGGTGCGGTCAGCCACTTCTCGACCGCTTTCGGAATCGCCGCACCACTAACGCCGTTCGCCAGCAGTCCTGCCACCAGTAAAAATCTTTTGATTCTATTTTTAATCATAGTACAATGGTATTCACCACCCACCATTTGTCAATACCCAATTCTTTCTCTCTCTTGCTTTTATTTGCGATAAAAATATACTATTCTAATGGTAGTAAAAAAATCCGGCTTGGAATCGCCGATTCAGTATCTTAAAGGCATTGGGCCGAAACGGGCAGCGTGCTTACAACGACTCGGGATTGAAACCGTCACCGACCTCTTGTTTCTCGTGCCGCGGCGGTACTGGGACCGAACGACCGTCGTCCCGATCAAAGACGTAGGGCTCAATCAGGAGGCGACCGTGCTCGGCAAGGTTCTGGTTGCAGGAGTTGTTCCGACCAGAACGAAAGGCAGGCTGGTCAGTCTTGCGGTTTCGGATGGGACGGGCACGGTTACCGCACTCTGGTTTAACCGGCCGGACTTACAAACGACCTTTAAGTCCGGACAGGAAATTGTCCTCTCCGGTCCGGTCAGCCTCTATCGAGGCAAGCAATTTGTCAACCCTTATTTCGAAATTGTTGATCCAACCCTTGCCGAGAAGTATGCCGGCGCGGTTATCCCGATTTACCCGTTAACCGAAGGTCTTGCCCGCTGGGAGATAGCACGGGCGGTCGAGCAGGCGGTGCAGTGGTTTGCCGGACAACTCGAAGAAACCCTTCCTGCCGCTCTGCTTAAAAAATACACTTTCCCAGACCTCCGGACCGCGATCCGAGACCTCCATCTCCCCGATACGGTCGAACAGGGACAGCGGGCAAAGGAACGACTCATTTATGAAGAGTTGTTCTATTTCGAAGTGCTGTTAGCCTTACGAAAAAAACAGAATCGCCAGCGGGCGAAAGGATTTTCACTCCAAGAAACCGGCGACCTGACCCGGAAATTTATCTCGTCCCTGCCGTTCCAGTTCACCCAAGCCCAACAGCGGGTGCTGGACGAGATTAAACGCGATCTGGCACGGGAAACCTGCATGAACCGGCTGCTCGAGGGTGACGTCGGCTCGGGAAAAACCGTAATTGCCGTCTATGCCCTGCTGGTCGCAGTCGAGAACGGATTTCAGGCGGCACTCATGGCGCCAACCGAGATACTGGCTGAGCAGCACTTTCTCGTCTGGAAAAACCGGCTTGCCGACCTCGGCGTTTCGGTCGAGCTCCTGACCGCAAGCGTGAAACCGAAACTCAAAAACAGTATCTACCAGGAAATTGAATCGGGAAAAATCAATATTGTGATCGGCACCCATGCCCTGATTGAAGAGGATGTTCGGTTTAACCGGTTAGGGTTGGCGGTCGTCGACGAGCAGCATCGCTTCGGGGTGATGCAGCGGGCGGCACTGCTGAACAAAGGGATCAATCCCGATTTTCTGGTTATGACCGCCACCCCGATCCCGCGGACATTAGCCCTGACCCTCTACGGTGATTTGGATATTTCGACCCTCGATCAGAAACCGCCGGGCAGAAAAAAAATTATCACCCGATTGATTGCTGATGGCCAGCGGTTGCCGGCGTATCAATTCTTAAAAGAAAAATTGCGCGCCGGACAGCAGGCTTACTGGGTCTGCCCGATCATTGAAGAATCGGATAAGCTCGCCCTCAAATCGGCGGTCGAAGCCTATCACCAGGTCTGTCATGTTTTCCCCGAATTCCGGGTCGGACTGCTCCACGGCCGGCTCGGTAGCGATGAGCGGATGACGGTGATGGCCGATTTCCGTAACCGGCGGATTGACATTCTGGTCAGTACGACCGTCATCGAAGTCGGGGTTGATGTCCCGACCGCAACGACCATGATCATCGAACACCCGGAACGGTTCGGTCTGGCACAACTCCATCAGCTCCGGGGTCGGGTTGGACGGGGAGCGGAAGTCTCGTACTGTCTCCTCATTACTCCGCCTGAGCTGTCGGAACCACAGGACCGGCTCCAATTCTTTGCCGACAACGACGATGGCTTCACCTTAGCCGAAAAAGACCTGGAGCTTCGTGGTGCGGGTGAGCTGTTTGGTACCCGCCAGCATGGATTGCCCGATTTGAAGATTGCCGATCTGACAACCGACCGTGCCTGGCTTGGTAAAGCCCGGGATGATGCGTTCGCGATCGTTGACAACTGGACCGCAGAGGACACCACCATCATCCAGCGGACGATTGTAAAAAAATTCAAAGGCCGGGCGGATTTAATCCGAGTCGGATGAAAAAAACGATCCTTCTGTTCGCTCTCGGCCTCGCTGGCTGCCACCGGTCGGCACCGTCCGTCGACCAGCCCCGTCCGGTCGTCGTCGTCACTGACAACCAGACCGATATCGAACTCGTGGTGCGCTCAATCATCGACTCGAGCGGCTGGGGCTCCGAATCCGGACCGGAATTTCAAATTCGGTTCGTATCGTTAGATAATCTTCTTGCCGTCGCTCAAACTCCAATCCTGCTTATCATCGGCACGACCAACGAGGAGCCGATCAACACCCTCATCGGTACGACCCTCAAAGATTCGTCGAGTCTTTTTCAGATTAACAACCGCTGGGCACAAAACCAGCTCGTGCTGGTGGTCGCTGCCCGGCATGAGAGTTTTCTCCTGCCCGCACTGGAGCGCTACCGAAATCGGATTGGCTATACGCTGCGCAGTTACGTCAAAACTCAAATTAAACTGAGCACCTATCGAGCGGGCTACGACGACAGCCTGAGTGACCGTCTAACAAAAAATTACGGGTTCCGTTTCGAGTTGCCGGTCGGATTTACCCTCGTCGACACCTTTAAAAACCGAAATTTCATTTATCTCGTCGCCCGTAATCCCGACCGTCGGATTTTCATCAACTGGCAGCCCCGCTGGCAAGACACCCGTGCCCTCGATGGCGCTTACCTCCTGGCGACGCGCGATTCCTTGACTGCCCAGTTCTCCTTCGACGATCGCCTGCTTCGAGATCGCGCTGGTGCCGAGACGACGAAGTTTCTCGACAGTTCGGCACTCTTCATTTCCGGAGTCTGGCAGACCGGACGGGGAGAAATCGGCGGACCATTCCTCGGGTATGGATTTAACTACCGGGATCGATTCTATTACATCGATGCATCCTTACCGACAACCGAAAAATCGGGCCGCGACGCTATTCAACAATTAGCGATCATCCTTGAAACCTTCAAGCCGAACTGATATTCGCCGATGCAAGAGTTGCTGAAAGACCGCCGGTTCCGCTGGTTGCTCGTCTCGCTGGCAATAATTATTCCGTTTGAGGTCCTGTCGTTCTTCTCCTTGCGGGTTCCGTTGTGGATCGAACTCCCCGTCTTTTTTGCCTTGATTATCGTTTTCGGCCGAAAGGTTTTTGTCCGCGGCATCCAAAGCCTGGTGAAGTTCAATTTTGCCGATATCAATCTCCTGATGATGATCGCTACCGTCGGCGCAATCTATCTGCGGCAGTTTGAAGAAGCGGTTATTATTATTGTCCTGTTTGCCCTCGGCGATACCCTGGAAGAATTCGGCATGAAGCGCAGTCAGACTGCCTTAGAAGAACTCATTGCCCGGACGCCGAAGTCGGCCCGACTGAAAGGCTCGAACGAACGAGTCCCGCTCGAAGCGATAAAAATCGGGGACCGGGTCATGATCAAACCGGGCGACCAGATCCCGCTTGACGGCGAAATCGTCGCCGGCAGCTCGCTCGTCGATGAAGCATCGATCACCGGCGAATCGCTTCCCCAGAACAAACATCCGGGCGCTACGGTCTTTGCCGGCACCCAGAACGGTCCGGGCGTTCTTGAAATGAAGGTTACCAAGACGGCAAACGATACCACCCTCGCGAAAATTATTGCGCTCACCTATCAGGCGGCAGAGAAAAAATCAAAGTCCCATCGATTCATCGAAAAATTCGCTCAGATCTATACTCCCGCCATGACCGGTGCCGCCGTTCTCGTCGTCGTCATTCCGGTTGTCTTCCTCGGTAAACCATTTTACTTCTGGTTCAAACAGGCCCTCACCCTGCTCGTTATCTCCTGCCCGTGCGCGTTAGTCATCTCGACCCCGATCGCAATCTTCTCTGCCCTCGGCAACGCCACCCGGAAAGGAGCATTGATCAAAGGGGGAAGGTTTATCGAAGAAATGGGGAAACTGAAAGCGATTGCCTATGATAAGACCCGCACCTTAACCTTGGGCGAGCCGACCGTTTCCGACATTATCCCGTTCAACGGTTTCAGCGAAGAAGCGGTTATCGCCTGCGCCGCCGGACTGGGCGTACTCTCCGAACACCCGATCGGCAAAGGTATTGTCAATAAAGCGGTCGAGAAAAAAGTCAAGCCCCATCGGTTTACAAATTTTCAAGCGGTTGCCGGCAAAGGAGTAAAAGGTGAGTGCACGGTCTGCTTTGACCGCCATCACTGTCTGGGCAACATCCGGTTTGTGACCGAAGAGCACCAGATTGAAGAAGCAGTCCTTAAAAAAGTCAGCGCGTTTGAAGCAGAAGGCAAAACCGCTATCGTCATCAGCGACAACAAAAGGGTAAAAGGGATCATCAGCGTGACCGATGAACTAAGAAAAGAAAGCAAACCGATGGTTGACAGTCTGCTCAAGCTGAAGATCGTGCCGGTCATTCTCACCGGCGACAACGCGCCGTCGGCTCACTTTATCGCCCGCCAATTAGGCATTGATACCGTCAAAGCCGAGTTACTGCCCGATAAAAAAGTCGAAGAGCTTTCAAGGCTCAGCCGGCAGTACCGCCATATCGCAATGGTCGGCGATGGGATCAACGATGCACCCGCCCTTGCCAGCGCTTCGGTTGGCATTGCGCTTGCCGCGATCGGCTCTGATGTTGCAATTGAAAATTCGGATATCGCCCTGATGAATGACAATCTCAAGCTCATCCCCTTTCTCGTCCGGTTAGGTCGCCGCTGTATCACCACCCTCCGCTGGAACATCTCACTCGCGGTGGCGGTCAAAGTACTGTTCTTGGCATTAGCGCTGGGCGGGCTCAGTAATCTCGCCTTGGCGATTTTTGCCGATGTCGGGATCAGTATCATCGTGATCGCGAATAGCCTGCGGCTCTTCGGCTATCGCGACCGTAGCTAATTATAAAAACATCGATAGACACTCGTTGAATAGTCTAACCTCAACCCGTATATTTTATCTTGACCAAACCTGACCGCCAAGCTATCGTTAGCCAATAAACCGTAAGGAGGAATTATGTTGCATGCTATGGTTTTGATCACGCTCGTAACCCAGCCGTTTTTTGATGGTTCCTCGGTTACCACTGCCACCCGCTCGAACGGCTTTTTTCTTAACCCGGCTGGTTTCGGCATTAATCCCGGGGTTGAACTCTGCTATCAACGAAACTTCACCTCCGGACAGAGTATCGGCTTTGCTCTCGGCGGTATCGGATTTGCCGCCCGGTTCAAGCCCGATACGACCTCGTATGAACTCGCAACCGGCGTACGGTTAGCTAAACCGCTTGCCTTCGGGTACAGTTTCGATTTCGGCACGACCACCACCCACACCCTGGGTGCGCTCTGCCGTCCCACCCGCTTCCTCTCCTTCGGCTTCACCTCGGAATTAAAACGTTCGCCCCGCATCCAGGCAGGAATTGGACTGCGTCCCCTCACCGATCGGCTGACCCTTTTCTTTGACGCTTCCTACCAGGACAGCCTGACCGGTTTTTCTTACGGTGCCGGGGTCGAACCGATAAACGGCATGGTAGTCTCGTTTGCTGGCAATAAAAACAACCAATTCCGATTCGGATTGGAAGTATCGTTGGGTAATCTTAAAATCGGGAGCAGTGGTGACACCAAACTGAATGACGGCACGGTCGGTCTCGTCCTTTCGGGCAAACCCTATCCGACCTTCCTGCCTGCCCGGAAACGGCTGGTCGAGGTCACCCTCGAAGGCGATTACGCCGAAGATAAAGAAGAGAGTCTACTCCTTGGCCTCTCGCTCCGTCGGCAGCCCGCATTCTATAATCTGATTCATCGGCTCGACCAGTTGAAAGAACGGAATGACTGCCGGGGAGTGCTGCTCAATCTTAAAAATTTCAACCTCGGGTTAGCCCAGACCGAAGAACTGCGTGCCGTCGTGGCCGATTTAAAAAACAAGGGCAAAACGATCATTGCCTACGCCTACGGCTATGATGGTCTTAAAAATTATTACCTTGCCTCGATTGCCGACCAGATCATCCTCGTGCCGATGGGCGATGTTGCGATCCCCGGCCTGTGGATGGCTTCTCCTTATCTCAAAGGCACACTCGACAAACTCGGGATCGAAGCCGATGTTCTGCATATCGGTAAATACAAATCGGCGGTCGAGCCCTTTACCCGGACCGACATGTCCGATGCCGACCGCGAACAGCGGAGTTTGATTTTAGACGACCTCTACTCGCCGGTGGTTGATGAAATTGCCCGGGCACGGAATCTACCCCGGGATACGGTCGAACAACTGATCAATCAAAATGCGTTCTTCAACGCAACCGAAGCGCTCAAAAACCGGCTCATCGATACCGTCGCCTTCACTCAGCAATTGAACGAAGTGATTACCGCCCGGACCGGGAAAACCCTATCCCGGCAACCACTCGGAAAATTTCTCAAATCGGGCGAGGTCGCACGGAGCTGGCGCGACGAAAAACCGAAAATTGCCGTCGTCATCGCCGAAGGCAGCATCGTTGTCGGTCGGTCCGGTAACGACCCGATTCCGATCATCGGTGCCGGCAAATATATCGGGTCCGAAACCGTCGCCGGCCAGCTCAAAAAAGTGAGAGACGACCCACGGATCAAAGCGGTGGTATTCCGGATCAATTCCGGTGGCGGCTCGGCACTCGCTTCCGAGATTATTACCGAAGCGGTGAAACAGATCCGCGATAAAAAACCGGTAATTGTTTCGCTCGGTAATGTTGCCGGTTCCGGCGGCTACTACATCGCCTGCTATGGCGACCGCATCTTTGCCGACCGTGCCACCATTACCGGCTCGATTGGAATTTTATCGGTCAAACTCGTTACCCGCGGTCTCTATGAAAAATTAGGAATTACCTGGGACTGGGTGAAAAAAGGCGAGCATGCCGATGCCTTCTCCGATTTACGCCCGTTTTCCGAAACCGAGCGGCAGTGGCTCGAGAAAGAACTCGAGTACGGCTACAATCAGTTTTTGCGGCGGGTGGCGGAAGGCCGACGCATGACCACCGCTGCCATCGATTCCATCGGCCAGGGTCGAATCTGGTCGGGCGCACGGGCGAAAGACCTCGGGCTGGTCGATCAGGTTGGCGGTCTGCTCGCTGCTATCGAAACGGCAAAAGAACTCGCCGGCTTAAAAAATAAAGAAGTTGCGATCGACATCTACCCCGCTGCCGAGAGAGGATTCCAATTGCACTTGGGCGTTACCCTTCCCACCCGCCTGGCGATTGAGGATTGTAAACTACTGGCAATGTTGAAAGAATCGAAGCTCTTCCTCATGCCCGCCGAAGTCGAATTCGGGGAGTAATGCGGTCGCACCGCAATCCGGTCTGCTACCCGTGCCCCCGCACTCCCGACCGCATCGGTTGAATGGTGATTGCCCGGCTATCGTCTCGATGAATGAAGCAATCAAAAAAATAATCGCCGAGCGCGATTTTTCCCGGCTTGAGGATATCTGGCTCGAAATGATGCAAAAACCCGAGACCAACCCAAGAGATTTTTTTACCATCGCGGCCGGACTGAAAAATGCCCAGTTCGCCGACCGCGCCTACCCATTATTGGATATCCTCGCCAGTCATTGGGAAGCGGCCGGCGAACTGCGCAAAGCGATCGAAACCTATAAACACATGACCTACTATACCGCCGATCATCAAAAAATTCGAGAAAAGCTTTTGACGCTCTATCGAAAACTCTATCCCGAGAATCACCGCCTTGAGGAATTCCTGCGCTGCGCCCAACTCGCTGCCGCCGAACCGGTGACAAAAGCGGTTGACCGGCTTGAGGAGTTCTTGCAGTTCGACATCGGCCGGTACTTTTATTACGAACACTATGGCGTCGGGTCGGTGTTCGAAGTCGTCCCGGCGCGGCGTGAAATCGTCCTTAGTTTCGAAAAAGAAAAACGGCAGCAGTTGACGATCGACCTGGCAAAAAAGATACTCACCCCGCTCTCCGAAGACCACTTTCTCTACCAAAAGAGCACCGCCATCACTCAATTGCAAGAAATGGCGGTACGCGATCCCCACCGACTCGTCAGGTTGATCGTGCGGAGCTTCACCCAACCCCTGACCGCTGCCCAGATCAAGGACTACTGCACCGGTATCGTCAATCCCGATGACTGGAACGCATGGTGGAATAAGCAAAAAAAGAGTCTTGAAAACGACCCCCAAATCCGAATCGGCGGCACCAACCGTAAAACCTACGAATACGTGGCGGTTGGGGTTGACCGGACCGGCGAGGCACTGCGCGCCTTTGAAACCGCTGACCCAAAGGAAAAATACCGGCTCGCCGAAGAGTATGCCCGCAAGCAACCCGGGGTCTTCGCCCAGCTTCGACCGCAGCTTGTGAAACTCGGCACCCGGGCTTACCGTGGAAACCCCGGGCTGGCACTTGACATCCTCCTCTTATGTCAGGATGAGCAGTGTCCGGAGGAATTTTCATATACGGTCGATACGCTTCTTAGCGGCTTTCCCGTGGATCAGATCGCTCGGGGACTTCAGAATCCCCAGCACCACCGGTTTTTGTTAGCCACGATCCGAACCCAGGACCCCGCTGCCTGGCCCGCTGCCTTTAAAAAAATATTCTTCGCGGTCGATGATGCAAGCCTCTTTGATGAGCTCAAAGCGGCGCTCGAATCCCGGCCGGCGGTGCTGAAAGATATCTACCAGGACATTTTTCTGCTCGCCCGCAACCATCCCCGCCACTACCAGTGGTTTTTGAAAAACCTCGCGCGCGGCGAGGTGGTCGAATTTTTATCACCCGCCGCCCTGGTCCGGCTCATCACCAATCTCGAGGAAATAAAAGGAACCAGAACCTTCGTCCAGCCGATACTTGCCGGCAAGAGTTTTCGAACGATTATCGATCAAGCGTCTGAGCCTGAAGTGGGTTCGATTCTGACCGCGATCGATACGAGTAAACAGCTTGCCGACTACGTCAAAAGTGACCTCGTAAAAATTATCCAGCATCGCCACCCCCATCTTTTCAAGAAAGAAGCGGATGTGATCTGGACGACCAAAGAAGCGTTATTCAAGAAGAAAGAAGAACTGAACCGGCTCTTGACGGTTGACCTTCCCCAGAACCGGACCGATATCGGTCGGGCACGGGGATTTGGCGACTTGAGTGAAAACTATGAGTACAAAGCGGCAAAAGAACGGGAGAAACAGCTCTACCGGAAAGTACAAGAGATCGAAACTGCGTTACAAAAAGTCAAAATTATCGAACCGTCCCGGATCGAAACCGACCAGATAGCAGTCGGCACACGAGTTCACTTGAAAAATCTCGATACCGGTGAACTCCTCGTCTATACCATCCTCGGCCGCTGGGATATCGACATCGAACACAACGTCATCTCCGACCAGGCACCGATTGCAATCAATTTTCTCTTGGGGAAAAAACCGGGTGAGCGGCTCCGGTTGATCGATTCGCTCTACGAAGTCGTTACCATTGAAAAAGCTCTCCAGAACTATTGAAGGGATAGGGTCGGAGAAAACCTGTGGGAGCGACTTCCAGTCGCGAAATTAAAAATTAACCACGAATGAACACGAAGAGAGGATTAGATTCCAAAAATGAGAGTATAAAAAATTTTTGGCAAATATTCGTTTACATTCGGGTAGTGTCGGATAATCCTCGGTCCGATCCGACCACTACGATAAGGTCGGAGAAAACCCTGTGAAATCAACTATTTTTTGTTAGCAATTGGTTGTCTTGGTAGCGGTGGGATTAACTTGTAAAGAGATTTTTTCAAATCCTTTTTTTTACTTTATTGGGAGATGAAGCTTAATCGCTGCGCTGACACCCTCAGAACCGGAACGCATAGCTGAATTTGGCGACGACGATGTGGTTGACCGCCGCCGGTTCGAAATCGCGGATCTGATTGTACGCCAGATAGAGAATTGTCCCGGGCGCAAACTCATAACCGAAGAGGAAATTGCCGCTCACATTTTTGAATCCTTCCAGCGCAAACGGCTGGTCGGCGGCAGTACCGGCTTTCGATTCGGCTTGCAGGAAAACCCTCACAAAGGCTTTATCGGTTATTTGGTAGGAAAGACGGGTATTGGTCAGCCAATGCCAGCGCGTATCTCCCGACTTATAGATTTGAAAAATCGGAAAAGCTGAGATGCGCTGCACCGGCAGAAAGAGAAATCCGAAATGAAAAAATTGAAACGGCAGGTCGTAGACCGTGCCGACCGTATAGATTGAAGCGACCCCGGTCATCCCGCCGACATTGGTTTCAACTTCGAAGCCGACCGTCCGGTTGTCAAATTCCTGGTCACCGTATCGCTCATAGCTCCTCTCACCATTTACTTCGAACCGCACTTTCGGACGGGTGACAAACTCAAGGTTGAGTTTCGTCTGGGCACGGGCAAGTTTGTTCCCGATCTCCTGGTCGACATCGAACTCACCGCCCGCCGTAATCCATTGAAACCAACCTCGGTCCTTGATAAATTTGCCCCAGCCGGAACCGGAAACCCCCTGGCGGTTGATGTCATAGGCATTGATAAAACCCTGGTCGACCCGGAATTCCTTACCGATCCTTCCTGCAAAAAATTCACCGCCGTAGTTCCCGGTTTCGCCGGTGATCCCGAGATTACCTGCCCACTGGTCACCGGTCACGCCGGTGTTCCGGCTCGCGGCGAATTGAGAGGTTAAGAGGAATGGACCGTAGAGCTGCTGATTAAAATCGACGCCCGCCGCCTGACTGATAGTGTCGGCGTGCTGCTTATGAGTTGCGAGCAAACCGATGGTGGTGGTGCGAAACAGCTCCTGCTTCAGCCGGAGCACCGAGAAATTCTCTTCGGTGTCTTTCGCCTGGACATCGAGTCCTAATACTTCCGTGGATCTGATTTTTCCGTAGAGTTTGGCGCCGGCGAGGATTTCATTGATGCGGCGCGTATAAAAAAGTTGAAGCGGGGTTTTGAGAATCGCACCGCCTTCGAGAAAGAACGGCCGCTTTTCCGGGAAATAGAGTTCTTCGCCCTGCTGATAGGAAAGGTTGAATTGGAACGGGTCGGATTCAATCTGGGCAAAATCCGGCAACACGGTTGCATTGAAAACCAGATTCGAGGTCAGGTTATATTCCCCATCAATTCCCGCTTTCGGCTTCAAAGAATCAGCCTCGTATCGTATCGCCCCATACGGCAGAAATTCGAATCGTTTGATTTTTGGCTTGATCGAAATACCGACAAGCGTGCCGTAGTTAGAAACCTGGTCCCACCGCTGCACCGGCGCCCAGCTGGTGCTTTCCCAGTTGGGTCGTTCGACCCGACAGAAATTAATACCCCAGACGAGGCTGTCCGACCGGTGAAAGCTGAGCTCCGAAAACGGAATCGCTATCTCCATCTCCCAGCCGCCTTTCGCCAGCCGGGCTTTCGTCATCCAGGAACCATCCCAGGTCTGGTCGGTGTTGCGGCCGTTATCGACGATCCGGCCGTCGAGCCTGGCGTTCTGAAGGTTCGACATAAAATAGTAGCCATTGCGCCGGTCGCAGTAGGTATCGATGAGAATCTCGAACGAATCGTCCATATAGACCGTACCGTCGCGCTGGTTTGCCGCCGCCTGGAGCTTATCCGGCTTGTCTTCTGCCATATGAATTCCGAAATAGATTTTCTCATCGTCGTAGCAGATAAAAACCATCGTCGGTTGCGTGACCGGTGCGCCCGGATTGGGCTCGACCATATAAAAGTCGGTTGCCGGGCTTGCAAGCTGCCAGCACCGGTCGTCGAGCACACCGTCGATGACCGGTGGTGCAACCGCCCGGACCGCCCGGACGACCCGACCTTCGAACTCTGCCGGTGCCCTCGAAGGCACCAACCCAAGCATTACGCCTGTTATCTCAAGAAGTGTTGCCAATCTCAAAATTTTCAATTATTCCCCGATCAGCTGAACTACAATCCGCCGGTCCCGTGGACGGTTATCGAATTCGGCTAAGACGACCTGCTGCCAGGTGCCGAGTAAAAGTTTCCCATCGGCAAATGGAATCACGAGCGACGGACCCTGCAGACTTGCCCGGACATGACTGAAGCCGTTGGCATCACCCCAGGTTTCGTCGTGATGGTAGGACCGGTTCGACGGTGCGATTTTTTCGTATACTTCCCGCATATCCTTGATTAATCCCGGTTCGTATTCAAAGGTCGTGATCGCCGCGGTCGAGCCGATGACAAAAACGGTCAGATTCCCGGTTTTAAGTTTTGAAGTCTTGAGCAGCTCGGCGATTTCACCGGTAATATCGATCAAATCGCCGGCACCGTTGGTTTTCAATCGGACCGTTTCGTTAAGTATCTTCATTTAAACTCGCTGGTTGGGGACAAGTCCCAACGCTACCAGTTTAAAAACGCGGTTTAATATCCTCATCAAATCACCAAAACTCCGGCGCCGTTGATCTTACCCTGCTTTAATAACTGCAACGCGCGATTAGCTTCTTTCAATGGAAAAGTCTCGATTTCGGTTTTGACCGGAATCTCACGAGCAATTTTCAAAAATTCTTCCGCATCCTGCCGGGTGGTGTTGGCAACGCTGCGCACAGTCTTTTCATTATAAATTAAATTATATTCCAGTTCGGGAATCGGCGACATATAGATTCCAGCCAGCGCTAACGTGCCGCCTTTTTTAAGTGTCCGTAAAGCGTCCGGCACGAGATTTCCTGCCGGCGCAAAGATTATTGCACTGTCGAGTTTTTCCGGCGGATTGTCTTTCGCATCACCGGTCCAGACCGCACCCAGTTTTTGAGCCAGCGTGCGGTGCCGAGCACTGCGGGTAAAAACAGAGACCTCGCAGTTCCAGTGTCGGGCGACCTGGATGACGATATGGGCTGAAGCCCCGAACCCGTAGAGACCGAGCCGCTCACCCGGCTTAATCTCACTTAACCGGAGCGACCGATAGCCGATGATGCCCGCGCACAAAAGCGGTGCGGCTTCAACATCTGAAAATCGGTCCGGGATCGGATAGGAAAATTTTTCCGATACGACCATATACTCCGCGTATCCGCCGTCAACCTGATAGCCGGTGAACTTCGCATTTTCACAGAGATTTTCTTTATCTTTGAGGCAGAACTCGCATTTGCCGCAGGTCGAATAAAGCCAGGGAACTCCAATCCGGTCGCCGACCTGGAATCGGAAAGAATCCGCGCCAGCGGATTCCACTCTCCCGACGATTTGATGGCCGGGAATCAGAAGTCGCTTCATAAGCGGCAGCTCGCCTTCGACCGTATGCAAATCGGTATGGCAGATTCCGCAGGCGCCGGTTTTGATTCGGATTTCTCCTGGTCCGGGCACAGGAACCGGAACTTCCATCAACTCTAACGGATTTTTACGAACCGGCTTCGGTTTTTTCAAAACCATCGCTCTCATTAAGGCCGAATTTCTCGAATGTTAACGGCTCGTTCCGAGCCGACGAATTTAGCGAATGACACCACGGCGATATTCACCTTTACTTTTGGAGAAATTAACCACGTAGTAGAAACAGGTCTTTTAGACCTGTTATCTCTATGTAACAGACCTGAAGGTCTGTTTCTACGCTGCGGATAAGTAGTATTCGCTCTATTCGTTTTAGTAGATCTCAAAATTATAACTCAGCCCGAGATTTATTTCCCAGCCGCCGATCGTAACCTCGGGATGACTCAACCACTCCGGTCGCAGAGGAACGGATATCCTTTCCTTATTGACAGTTTTTGTGTATACCCAATCCTCGAGCTTTCTCGGAAAGAGATAGCCGCCCGCCAGATCAATGCCAAAGGCACCGAATCGGATTTTGAACCCGGCTCTCGGTCCAGCGGTAATGAATGATTTGCTGGTGGTGCCGCTAGAATCCCCAAATAAGGGGGTGGCAGCACGGAACGGCTGAAACACTAATCCAGGCGCTGCCGCTAAACCGATATGACTCCAGAGATGGTCATCGATTAACGAAATCCGATAGCTGGGAACAAGGTCGAATCGCCCGACGTGTAATTGCTCACCCGCACCATAGTAAAACCCGCCCTCGACATGCCATACCCGGCCGGCCCCGAATCCGAGACCATACAGATTGAACCGGGATATACTATCGGTTGGATAACCGGCATTGGGCAGAGCGTTCACCGAGGCATTGATAAACGCCGGACCGAGTTCACAGAAGAGCAACCCAAACGGCAATTCCCTCACTTCAAAGCCGGGTTTCATTCGGCTGCGCCCCTGGAGCGCCCGTGCCCAGCTTTTACCGACGTCAAGATAGGTTACCTCCAAAAATCCTACCCGTTGTCTTCGCCGAAGAACCTGAAACTTCATCTTATGTCGTGCGCCGATTTCCTCGCCGACATTTATTACAAACAGTCCCCGTTCTTTTTCAATGATTTTACCACGCAGCACGAAAAATGCCTTCAGGTGGTGTTTTATGTCGCTCAGGCAATCTTCATACGCTTTATCGATCGCTTCCCCGCGCGACGTCACCGCGGTATCCTCACTCGTTCCCCGTAACGTCACACTCGAAATCGTCTTCTCCTCTTCTAAGTTGACAATTCGAACATAGGCGGTGGCGTTGGCTTTAGCGAAGTCGCGGAGATGACCGAGGGTATCCCGATAGCTATCCCGGTAGGACTCGAGTCGGGAGAGGCAGGCAACAACCAGATAGTCGAGTTTGAGCGAATCCCGAAGCACCTGTAATTTTTTTAGGTTCAAACTCCAGCAATCGGTCGGATAGTCCCTGGATAAAACCTCGCGGATATCGTCGGTCGAAACTACTCGGAACCGCGCCATGTTCAGTAGAACCTCGTTTAAATCCGATTCCAGTCGTGGCTTATAATCACCTTCGCCGGCAGGAACAATAACCCCAATTCTATTCGGCAGGTCCAGTTCTTCTCCGACCGCCAGTCCAAATAAAAGCGGCACGATCAACAACCTAAGCATCATAACACCTCCTTGTGATGTCCCGCGGAAACACGCGGATTCGCCTCCAAAGGAGGCGTTTGACACTGATTAACGCGGATATTTCCAGTCAATTTTAGAAAAAGTTTTAGCACAAGGTTACTATAAGAAAATTTCTTCTTAAGTCAACGGCGGTTTCTTTTAGCTAAAATGAGTCCTAACGCCATCACACACTCGTGCATTAAGATACTTCCGATGAGACTACCGCTTAACCAGACTACCGCAGCAAATACAACAGCAGAAATCATACATTGCAGGAGGCGATTAGCAAAACTTTTAGAAAATATTTCGTTTTTACTTTTGTTATATACTAATGGGAGCGATTTATATTTTACACCCCGGTCTGATTATATTGCGAGTGAATCCGCCACGTTTTTTGGCGGTGAGCGTGGCAATCCCATTATTACAATGAGATTGCTTCGGCTACGCCTCGCAATGACACCTTCCATTCTATTTTACAAAATTCAATAGATTATAGCAATTAGTGCTTAACTCGTTTTATGATTAGTCGAACAATAAACCAGACTAATGCCACCGGAATGGCAAGGCCGATGAGAAAAACGAGAAAATAAAAGACAACAACCAGGAAGCGCACAAGAATCTTAAGGGTCTGACCGAGTCCGTGTCCGAAATCGGTTATCGGCGGAGCACCTGATTGGCGTAAGGTCAGATTGATGGTTGACAATGCGACCCGGCTGTCGATGTATTTCATCCTCCCTTTTATTCGTTCAATCTCGCCGCCAATGCGCTCCAGCTCCCGCTCCACCTCTAACGCATCCGAAACCTTTGCCGCTTTACTGAGCAGCTCAAAATACCGCGCCTGCACGCGCAGGGCATTCGTTAAATCCGCTTCGAGGTCAACATACTCCTCGGTGACATCCTCGCCCCGGATATCCTTACGTTTGACCGTTCCCAGTTTTGTGATGGTTTCGACCGCATCGGTGAACCGTGCTGCCGGCACCTTGAGAACCAGCGTCGAGACCACTCCCCGTTTCTCGCTTGAAAATTCGGAATTCAGAATATAACCATTAAAACTTTCGACAATTTTTTCGACCTGAATACCGGTCTCTTTGATATCGCTCGCAGAGAGCTCGATATCGGCGGTTTTGATTACTTTCCGTTGAATATCGCTGACCGCCACCGGACGCGAGCCGGCCGCTTCCTGGGAAACGGCTTCGCCGCGTACTTTCATCGCGACACTCGTCTCAGGACTGTTGGCACCGACGGTTGTGCGGTCGACCGCCCGGCTCTTTTTACTACAGCCCGGCACGATGACGGAAAACAGTACAAGTGCAATCCCAATAATTTTTAGTAGTCTCATCTCGCTTCCCCTTTCGGTCTAATAGCTCCATCCTCGCCAATCTCCGGCCCGGTTAGCGGGAAATCGGCACGGGTGAGCGTTTGAATCAGTTTCAGTGCCCGACCGCTGGAGTCGGGACGAGGACCGCCCGGATATTTTTGATAGGCGGGAATAATTCTCCCCGATAAAAATTTCCCGGTGCTATCTAAATCTGCCTTTAATATCAAAGTCAGTCCGCATTCGCCGGCGACGCTGATGCCGGCATAGGTGCAGAAATTCCCCAAGCTATAGGCAATCAACCGGTCGTGGTAAAACTCGAGCGCCCGAACCACGTGGGGACCGTGCCCCAAAACCAGGTCGGCTCCGGAATCGATCACCGCATGCGAAAATTGCACGACGTTGCCCCGGGGGGTACCGAACAGATTTTCAAAGGTATCTTTCGTGTGCAGTGCCTGGGTTCCCTCACTGCCGCCGTGGAAGGTGACAATAACAATATCTGATGCTCGCCCGAGGTCGGCAACCATCCGTTGCGCCTTCGGAATATCCAGGAGGCTGTGGGTCCCGCCGTGGGGAGAAAAACCGATGACCGCAACCTTTTTCCCTTTGACCGTCAAAAAGGCGACATCGCCGACCTGGCCGGTGTATTTCAGACCGGCGCTGTCCAGGACCTGTCGGGTCGAACGACTCCCCTCACCACCAAAATCGGCATAGTGGTTGTTCGCCAGATTGAGCACATCAAAACCGGCATCGACGAGATTTTTGACATAGTGGGTCGGAGTTCGGAAGGCATAGTTGCGTCCCGGTGCCAGTTTTTTCGTGCACTGCCCGCCATTGCAGAGCGGCCCTTCCAAATTCCCGATCGTAATATCGCTCGAGACTAATTCCGACTTCACCGGATTGAACAGCTCCCCGCCGTCATCCGGCGGCAGAATCGACGCCGGATAGGTCGAACCCATCATGATATCGCCGACCGCGGCAACGCTGATAACGATCGAATCGTGCGGTGCCGGTTCGGACGGCGGAATCGGTTTCTGTTCGGCCATAATTCCAACCATCGAAACCATGATGATCATCAGCAATCCCATCATCGTCGAGAAAAGAAGAAAATAATAATTTCGTTTCATGGATTCACCGTTCCTGTTTGCAGTTTGCGATGAGCTTTAAGAAAAAAACCGGGCGCGGCGGTCGAAAGCCGGTCCTTGTTCCCCGGGTTCATTTTTTCATCCCGCAGCCGTTGCACAATCCTACCGTTCACGTCCAGGGAGCGGGATTTTTTCACGCGGCAGATCATCATAATTTACTCTAAACCGACATCCGACTATTGTCAAGGCGATGGAATTCACTACTATACAGTCATGGCTCGTTCCCAGAGAAGCCGGAGACTGCTCGCAGCGGGCGCGGTTGTTCTCGTGGTAGTGACACTCGCATTTCTCACCCTTACTTTTTACCGAGCCTTTGACAGCTTGCCCAAAATCAAAGAGTTCGCCCACCGATTAGGTCCCTCTGCTCCCATCGGCCTTATTCTTATTCAGATAACCCAGATTATTTTTGCGCCCGTGCCCGGAACGATCATATCGATCGCCTCGGGCTACCTTTTTGGGGTCGCCTGGGGGACGTTCTTTACAATGATTGGGGTGGTCGCGGGAACGAGCATCGTGCTCGGGCTGAGCCGCTCGGTCGGCAGGCGCCTGGTGGTTCGATTTGTCAAAAAACAAACGCTGGACAAATGGGATGGTCGGCTTCAAAAATGGGGGCTCAACCTCATTTTTTTTCTCTATCTGATTCCGAATCCCTTGGGCGATTTCGTCAGCTACCTTGCCGGTTTGACCGGCTGGCCTCTCCCTACCCTGATCATAATCGCTGCGATCGGACGCCTGCCCGGAATCATTCTCTCGAGTTTTGTCGGTTACAAAACCGCATCTCTCTCTGCCCGGGAACTTCTCGTGTTCATTGCCGGGTTTGTTGTTTTCGCGGTCGTCTATTACCTCTTGAGAAAAAAGATCGCGAAACTGGTTTTTGGAAAACAAGCTTGACTTTTGACGATCATGATTACTATTGAGCCATGAAACGAGGAATAGCCGAACTGCCGCTTCATTGGGGTGCGGCACCTCCCTGGTTGATGAAGCGGATGCGGAAACTGGCGCGGTCGATTACCGAAATCATTATTGGTGAATACGGCAGCGACGAATTCTTGCGGCGGATTGCCGACCCGTTCTGGTTTCAGAGCCTGGGTTGCGTCCTCGGCTTTGACTGGCATTCCTCCGGTTTGACCACAACCCTCTGT
This sequence comes from uncultured bacterium, assembly GCA_964356135.1. GTDB lineage: Bacteria > Hydrothermota > Tepidihabitantia > CAYHGV01 > CAYHGV01 > CAYHGV01. Next base: position 6,850 of record CAYHGV010000008.1, on the reverse strand, counting down.
GCGGCACTAAAAACCGGCGTCAGCGGCATGGAACGGGAATTGGGGCTGTTCGTTGCCGGCGGTAAAGGCAAAACCTCACGCGCGACCCCGACTCAGATTGGCGATTACGGTCCGTACCTTTCGGTGGCACCGGAGGGCCTGATCGCAGCCAGCCGGATGGTTGCCAAAGTCGATACCGCCGGGCTCCAGGATGGTTATCAGCTCTACCACCATACCTTCTTTTTCACCCCAACCGGAAATTGGGCGGTCGTCCAGCAGGGGATGAATACCACGACCCGCTGGGCGCGGCGCTACCACTGGTTGTCCGAAGATGTAGCCAGTTTTGTCCTTGACCCCCACAAAGCGATTCTCTGCGACCATACCGGCGAAGTGCTCAATATGGTAACCCAGGATTCAAGCCGGGCGCAAACTGTTTCCGTGGCGATTGCCCATGAACACCCGGATAAAAATATTAAAGAGCTCAAGCGCATAAAAGAACTTGCTTTACCTGCCCACCATCCCGTGCTCGCAACCGATATCAATCCGGACCGGATACTGAAGATTCTTTTGAAGACCTACGAGCAGCCGCCCGATGATTTTTCTGCTTTGTTGGCAACTGCCGGCGTCGGACCAAAAACGATTCGGGCACTGGCACTGATCGCCGAAATCACCTACGGTGCCCAACCGAGTTTCCGCGACCCGGTCAGCTACTCGTTTGCCCACGGCGGTAAAGACGGCTATCCCTATCCGATTAACCGGCAGGACTACGACCGTTCGATTGCAATTTTAGAAGAGGCGATTAGAGCAGCGAAAATCGGAAACGATGAAAAACTCTCCTGTCTGAAACGGCTGGCATCTTTTACAACCTCAAGTTCAATGGTTCCTAATGAAGATGCTTAAAACTTCCCTCGTCAGGTATTTGCTATTTATGTTGTCATTGCGAAGGACGAAGTCCTGAAGCAATCTCAAAATGAGATTCCTCGCTGGCGGCTCGAATCGGCACCAAGGTTGCCGCCGAGCCGAGCTCGGAATGACAGTAATGTGGAAATGCAGCTATGAAACAACACGCTGAATTAAAAGTACGGCTTAAAAAAATTATCTTAGACCAGATTCGGCGCCACCCCGGTTTTCAGGTCGAAGACCTGTACAAACTCCTTTCCCAGGCGGTCTTTGGCGGCGGCCATCTACTCCATCACCATGCCCTGGAAATGTTGCAGGCAGAGATGGCAAATCTGCCCCGGTTTGACGAAGTGGTGCCCCTTGTTGAGTCCATCGACCCGAAAGGAATTATCTATCGAATCAATCTCCGGCCTTATAAAAAAGGAGGCGGCGTTCCGGAAATCCTCTTTACGGTAATGCAGGAATCGGCGCAATTTATGAAAGGCAAAGGTAATGCAAAACATTTTTTGAACTATTGGGACCTGTGCGAAAAACTCGCCCGTGCCGACTCGATTCCGTTTACTGAAAAGGCACTGGTCGATTTCCGGGCTTTCTTTGTGAAGAAAAACTTTCCCGTTATCCACCACAGCCCGGCGTATATGGAAGCCAACCAGCCGGCGTATCGAATTGTGGCGGAAAAATTTCTAAAAAAGTATAAAATTCATTAATAACCGCTGTGTTCTCACCGATCGATTTTCCGCTTGACGCCAACCACCGACCGAATATATAATTGAACCGATGAGCGTTAAGATTAAACGAACGATCGAGCTTACCCGGCCGGTAGTCTTAGCCGCCTGGCCCGGCATGGGCAATGTCGCGCTCGGTGCGATTAACTATCTCCGAAAAAAACTCGATATGGTTGAATTTGCTGAAATTGAACTCGCATCCTTTTATCAACCGGATGCAATTGTCGTCGAAGACGGCTTGGGAAAAATCCCCCGACCGCCCCGCAGTGTCTTCTATGCTCGAACCAAACCCGCACTGGTGGTCTTAGAAAACGACAACCAGTTCGGCGGCGAAGTCGGAGTAAATTTTGCCAAACTGGTTTTAGATTTCGCCCAACAATTAGGTGTGACCCAGCTCTATACTGCCGCCGCTTTTCCGATCCCATCGAGCTACAAAGACCGCTCCCGGGTGTATGGTGCGGCTAATACCAGCTATAGTCGAGACCGGCTCCAGCGCTTTTCTGTTTTGCCCATGGAAGAAGGCACCATCTCCGGTCTCAACGGGCTCCTGCTCGGTTACGCCAATGAGCGGTCGATTGAGGCAACCTGTCTCCTGGCGACCATGCCCATCTATGCAACCAATTTCATCAACCCTCGTGCCTGGAAGGCACTGGTCGAGATCTTCCAGGAAATCCTTAAGGTGCGCGTAGACTTCACCGAGCTCGACAACCTCATTACGGAAATAGACCAGAAAATGGAACAGCTTGAAACGCATTTCCGAACGATGCTGGGAACGAAAGACGAAGAGGAAGAAGAAAGCGGTGTCTCCCAACAGGTTCTGAATAGAATCGAAGGCCTGTTCGAAGAAGCGAAAGCAAATCGGGAAAAGGCGATGGAATTAAAACGGGAGCTTGATAAGTGGGGGTTGTTTGAGATGTTCGAGGACCGATTTTTAGACTTATTTAAAAAAGGCTGATTTCTTAACTCGGGACCTATAATGAGCCAATGCCGGGCTCTTAATTCGGCATATTATAATGAAGCAAAAAGACAATTCTCCGGTCGAAAACCCCGACGCTCAATTGGTGAAACTGTGCCTCGAGGGCGAGCAATCGGCTTATACCCAGCTCCTCAACCGATATAAAAACGCTATCTTCAGCTATGTCTATCGCCTGGTGCGCAATCGGGTCGATGCCGAAGATCTAACCCAGGAGACTTTTATCCGGGCTTTCAAGGCTTTAGGAACGTATGACCCGAATTTCCCGTTTTCGAACTGGTTGTTCCGGATTAGTCATAATCTTGCCGTCGACTTTTTCCGCCGTCACAAAACCCCCGCGGTGCAGATAACCGAAGAAATCACTACCCCCGGGCCAGCCGAAAATTATCGGCACCAACGCCAAAAAGAAATAATCGAGCAGGCGATTCTTAAGCTGTCGGTCGAATACCGCGAGGTTTTACTCCTTTATCACCGGGAAGGGAAATCCTATGAAGAACTCGCCCGTATCCTCGACCTCCCTCTGGGTACGGTAAAAACCCGGCTCCATCGAGCCCGGGAAAAACTTAAAAGAGAGCTGCTAAAGGTGAAACATTTGCTCCCCCAAATTCGTATTAAATAGTAATGAATTGCAGCAAAACCACAGCTCTTTTTCATGCCTGTATTGATGGCGAGCTTAATCCGGCAGAGCAGGCAAAACTGAACCGGCATCTCAAAGGCTGCCGCCGCTGCCGCCGGGAACTGGCTTTGCTGATGGCAGCGGTAAACCTGGCGACCCAGGTCGAGGTGTTAGAGCCGAGCCCTGCCTTCAATCAAAAAGTTTTAAAACAAATTATCCGACCTTCGAGAATCTTTGTCCGGGTCGCCTCGATTGCTGCACTCTGGGCTGGTGCCGGATTCGTTCTTTTAGGATTTGCCGGATCACGCCTCGTCGCTTCTATCGACACCTGGCTGCCCCCTCTCATCCGCAAAACCATTCCAATTGCAAAAGGACTGATCCTCATCGGCCAGAACTTCGGTCGGGTGGCGGAGTTGTTCTTCCGAGGATTCAACCCCTCCATCGTCTTCCCGGCTATCTTCGCTATCCTGGTGGTAACACTGCTGCTGATTAAGCTTTTGACATTTCGAACCCGGTTCGGTCAAACCCGGTTGAGCCGGACGGTCAATGGCTATTGATGATGACGGCGATATCTAAACGATGTCGGAGATGAAGACTTGTCTAATTCTCATCACCGTAATCGTGCTCATTATCGTTGTAATCAATAAGCTATTTTTGTTTAACTAAACCAAGGAGGAAAAACATGGTAAAATACATTCTCTTCGGTTTACTCGCCCTCGGCTGGTTACTGCCCAGCCCGGCACAAGAGAGTCATCTCGGCATCGAAGTTGAAAAACCAGCGGTCAGAATAAAAACGGTTGTCAACGATAAAGAATACGAACGATCGGAAATGATCCACGGTGATATTTCGGTCCCCAAGGATTCGGTCATCGGACACGATCTGGTCGTCAGCGATGGAACCATAACCATCGACGGCACGGTCATAGGCGACGCGGTAGTTTTTGGCGGCGCGATCGTCGTCAACGGCACAGTCGACGGCGATGCGGTTGCCATCGGTGGAGCGGTTAAGATGTTCGGAACCATCTCCGGCGATGTGGCGGCGATCGGCGGCTCAGCCGAAGTTCACGGTGCGGTCGCTGGGGATGTCGCCGCTATCGGCGGCAGTCTCAGTCTCGATTCAACCGCAGTCGTCACCGGCGACGTTGTCATCATCGGCGGCACCCTCGACCAAAAACCGGGTGCGGTGGTGAAAGGTAAAGTAGAGCAGGTTCCGCTTGGTTTCCTCAATAAGCTCATACCGAAGTTCGTCGAAGGAATAAAAAGCGGCAAGGTTGATGCCGAAATCCATATTCCTCCCTTCAATGGCGAAGTCCGGCTTCCTCCCTTCGTCGGCCGGTCGCTCCGATTGATTTTCACCCTCGTCTGGTTGGTCGGAGTATTCATCCTCGTTCTCCTCATCACCCTCATTTTCCCGCGGCCCACCCAAACCATCGCCGATGCGATCACGCACAAACCGCTGATTGTGTTTTTAGTCGGCTTCGGAGGACAACTGGCGATTTCGCCGCTTATGGTCGTCTTAACGATAACCATTATTGGCATTCCGCTCATACCATTGGCGTTACTTGGAATCCTGATCGCATTTCTCCTCGGTTGGGCAGGCATCTCTTTAACCGTCGGTGAGTGGCTCAAGAAAAATTGGAACTGGCGATTTGAATCTCCCTTAGGATTGATGGCAGTTGGGTTTTTAGCGATCGTACTGCTTACGATCGTCGCAGGATTATTCCGGCTTGCCCCCGGTCCGATTGGCGTCATCGGCTTGATAATTGCGATCCTCGGAGTATCCGCTGTTTGGGTTGCAGTTACCTTCGGTTTCGGCGCCTGCCTCCTCACCCGATTCGGCACGAAACCCTACGGAAATCCGAAATGAGATTTCGATTATCCGAGATCCGTTGGGGCCGGGGTGTGCTCACCGGCGTGGTGGTCAGCATCATCAGTTTACTCGCGGTAATCGTGACGGTTTTTATTTACGGGTTTCTGCTCGGTTTTCAAGCCCGCGGCGCACCGGACCCGGTCCGTATCGCACGCTTCGCAGGCCAGTTTGCACCCTGGGCAGGACCAGGACTGACATTCCTTTTGACAATCGCAGCCGGAGCACTGGTTGCGCGTAAAGCTCCAGGCGCGGCGCTGCCCAACGGCGCCTTCACCGGACTGGTGGTCGCCACCATCAATCTAAGTATGGTGCTGTTCGGAACCGGGACGTTCAATCTGCTGGTTATTGCCTGGTTCATCCTAACCCTGGCCGCGGGTGGCTTCGGAGGATTTCTCCTAACCCTCGTCCATCCGGTGCCGGCATCGGCGTAACCGTTCAGCCGATGGACGCTCTGTGTCTTCCGTGGTTACTGTTTTCTTTTTGGTCCAATTTTGCGTTTTTCATTCTGCACTTTTCATTTTGCATTTCCCTTCGCCCTACTCCTTACTCCCTACTGCTTACTCCATACTCTCTTTTCCGTGTCTTCAGTGGTCAAATCATTATCCGCGTTTATCCGTGTGCGCTTCGTTCCGAGAACGCTTCGCTTCGGCGGCTCCTTTGGAGCCGAGCGCGATCTGCGGTTAAATTGATTAATTTTTCTGTGTCTTTCGTGATTACATTTCTTCTTATATCTGTGTTGCTGTCACTCCGTTCCAGCTATACTGCGTATTTTATCCGTGTGTATCTGTGGTTAAAATAATTAGTTTTTCTGTGTGTTCGATGGTTACACGTCTCTTTATATCTGTGTTTATCAGGTTTTCATCTGTGTGCATTTAAGGAGGTAGCATATGAAAAAATATCTCATAGCCGCAATCGCCCTGTTCACCTTCACCGGATTGGCTTTTGCCCAACCGGCAACAACCGAGGAGAAAATGGGCTGGCTCGGTGTCGAAATCCAGGAACTGAACCAGGCGCTGCGCATCGCCTTGGGGGTTGAGCACGGCGTCCTCGTCACCGAGGTGACCGACGGTTCACCGGCAGAAAAAGCAGGATTGAAAATCGGCGATCTGATTTTCGCAATCGACGGTGAAAAAATAACCGATTACCCTGCCCTCCGCCGTTTCATCCGGCAGCACCCCGACCAAACGGTAAAGATAACGATTCAGCGCACCGGCAAAAACCTCGAGCTCGGAGTCAGCCTCGCCGCTCTGCCAACCGCAAAGGTCATCGGCCCGGTCCGCGCTTCCTTCCTTAAATCCTGGCAAGATTTTCTGGAGCAGTACGATGAACTCCACCCCGACTATAAAAAACAGTTGGAGCAGGCTCGAAAAGAATTGGAGGAGCTGAAAAAAGAACTGAAACAAATTAAAAAACGGTTACAAGATAAAGGAATCTAAACCGAAGGAGGTAGTCTATGAATGCCGTCATCCCGCTTCTCTCGCTCTGGTTCTTGTGCACAACCCAGGACCCGGACTGGGTCCAGCTGCGCATCTATTCCCTCACCGATACGGTCGAGATAAATTTCCCGGTTGTCCTCATGAAATCTTCGGTCGAAATGATGCCCGCCGACGCCAAACTCAAAATCGAGCAAGAAGAGATCGACCTGGCGAAACTGATGAACGAACTGGATGAGGATAAAGATAAATTCCTGGAAATCGTCACCGACAGCGGACGGGTCGAGATGGGATTCATTCCCCTTGCCACCGTGAAAACTCCGGCAAAGCACCCGCCCAAAGACTTTCGGATCG
>CAYHGV010000007.1:0-43834 GCA_964356135.1 uncultured bacterium | reverse complement strand
TCCATCTCTAAATCATCAGATCTAATACTCATACTAAAAATTATAACCACGCAAGTTTTATTTCGCTCAGTTCTCTAAAGCACCTGAAATCAAAGGTAGTTTCGCAGAGCTCTCACAGGTGGAGTAGAAAGTAGGAAGTAGGTAGTAAGGAGTAAGGAGAAGAGCGAAGGGAAACGCAAAATGAAAAGTGCAAAATGCAAAAGGTGGAGTAAGGGTCGGCAGTAGAGAGTGACAGTAAAGAGTGTCGGCAGTAGAGAGTGACAGTAAAGAGTAAAGAGTAAGGAGTAAAGTGTAAAGCGCAAGCAGTAAGCAGTAGGCAGAATGAGAAACAAGCCTCTTGACAAATTCATATCAATTCGTATAGTTGCCACGAGTGAATCCGAATATTCTGGCGCTTCTGACGGTGTTCGTGCCGATTGTCGGCGCCCTTACTATCTTTTTCGTTGCACCCATTTCTAAAAAGCTTAGAAGTGGTTATTCGGTTTTCCTCGCTTTTTTGACCACCGGTTTATCTTTATCCTTGATTCCGTTCGTCCTCAGCGGCAAGACTTCCCTTATCAGCATTCCGAAATTTTTCGGTATTTCCGATTTGTTTATGATTGATGCCTTAGCGGTTTTCGTCGCGGCGGTCTGTTCGGGCATCGGCGCGTTGATCGTCCTCTATTCGGTCGGCTACATCAGCAAAGCCGAGCACCAGACCGAATACTATGCGATGGTGATTCTGTTCATCGGCTCGATGATGGGTATCGTCTTCTCCGCCAATTTGATCTTCCTCTACATCTTCTGGGAGATTGCGGCAATCTGCTCCTGGCGGTTGATCGGGTTCTACCGGGAAAAGGAGCATGTCCTGCGGGCGGATAAGGCGTTTTTGATGACCTTTTTCGGTGCCACCGCGATGCTTTTGGGATTTATCCTCGTTTACAGTAAGACCGGTACCTTCAATCTGACCGAGCTGCGGGGGTTTCAAATCAATCAGGTTATGGTTATCACCATTCTTTTGGGGATGTTTGCCAAGTCCGCCACCCTGCCTTTGCAGAGCTGGCTGCCGGATGCGGGCGTGGCGCCTTCGCCGGTGACCGCGCTGCTCCACGCCGCGGTGCTCGTGAAAATCGGAGTCTATGGTTTTGTCCGGCTTTTCTGCTGGACGTTTACGCTGCCGCCGGGCTGGTCAATGGTGATTGGAGCGATAGCGGTGCTCTCGGCTCTGGTTGCGGCGTGCGCGGCTCTGGTCGAAACCGACATGAAGCGGATTTTAGCCTATTCGACGATCAGCCAGATCGGCTACATCTTTTTAGGGTTTTCGCTCTTCAATTATATCGGGGTGGCGGCGGGGATTTTTTATATTCTTGCCCACGGTCTTGCCAAGGCAGGACTGTTTCTGTGTGCCGGGGTGATTGAGCATGAAACCGGAATTAAAGACATTAGAAAATTGGGTGGTTTGATTAAGACGATGCCGATTACGGCGGTGAGTTTTTTTGTCTGTGCACTTTCGGTGATCGGGATTCCACCATTTGCCGGATTTTTCTCCAAGTTCATGGTGATTGCGGGCACGGTACAAAACGGTCAGATCGTGCTTGCCTCGGTTGCGATCTTTACCGCAATCCTGACCCTGCTCTACCTGCTGCGGCTGTTCAATGCACTGTTCTTAGGTGAGGCGAAGCTCGCCCACGTTCACGAGGGAACGAAATCGATGCTCGTCGTAGTAACCATCTTTGCCGTGCTCTCGCTGTTAGCCGGTATCTTTGTCGCCTACCCGATGAGCATCGTTAAGATTGCGGCAACCCAAATCATCGGTCTCGGTCGATGAATCCGAAGCTGCTGCTCCTGCCGATTGTAACGCCGATTGTGTTCGCCATCCCCGCGCTCTTCATCCCGAAGAAGGTTAAGCTCGTACGGGAGTGGCTGACGGTGGTGGCAACCGCGGTCGTCTTCCTCGTGGCATTACGGCTTTTCTTCATGCCCGAGATGAAGCTCAGCTTCAGCTGGACCGATTTCGGTTGGATATTAGATTTTCGGCTCTATGCCTTCAGCCAGTTCGTAGTTCTGGCGGCGTCCGGGTTCGGACTGCTCTTAGCCCTGTACTCAATTCGCCATATGGCGGCGAACCCGCGGGTAAACGAATACCACACCTATCTGCTTTTAACCTTAGCCGCAGTCAATGGTGCGCTTTTGTCAAACAACCTCGTTTTGTTTGCGGTCTTCTGGGAGACACTTTTAATAACGCTCTATCTCCTGATTACGATCGGTAGTCCCGCTGCCTACCACACCGCAACCAAGAGTCTGGTGATAGTCGGATTTTCCGATTTTTGCATGATTTTAGGTATTGCCCTTATCTGGTGGACGACCGGTAATTTGAGCATGGATTCGGTCCATCTCGGTATGGCGGGCTATGGGCGGTATGCCTTTATTCTCTTGATGATCGGCGCCTTAGCCAAGGCGGGTGCGATACCGTTCCACACCTGGATTCCGGATGCCGCGCTCGATGCGCCGACGCCGGTGATGGCGCTCCTGCCCGCGGCCTGGGAGAAATTATTGGGAATTTACCTTTTGGCGCGCATCACCCTCAATTTCTTCGCCCTCGATTATGCGATGGAGATTCTCTTGATGACGATCGGTGCCGTGACGATCATCGTGGCGGTGATGGGGGCGCTGGCGCAGAAGAACTATAAGAAGCTCTTATCGTTCCATGCGATCTCCCAGGTCGGCTACATGGTCTTAGGGATAGGCACGGGCAATCCGATCGGGATTGCGGGCGGAATTTTCCATATGCTCAACCACTCGATGTATAAGTGCACGCTGTTCTTAACCGGCGGCTCAGTTGAGCACCGGACGGGAACGACCGAACTCGGCCAGCTGGGCGGATTGCGGCGTGAGATGCCGATAACGTTCATTGCCTGTGTCGTTGCGGCACTGTCGATTTCCGGGGTGCCGCCTTTCAATGGTTTCATCTCGAAAGAACTCGTGTACAAAGGGGCGTCCCACCATCATCCGATATTTTTGATTGTTGCCCTTTTGGGTTCCACCCTGACCCTGCTGTCATTTTTGAAACTCACCTTCTCAACCTATTTTGGTGAACGGTCGAAAACAATTCCGCCGGTGAAGGAGTCGCCGCTGACGATGCAGATACCGATGATCGCTTTGGCTCTGGGCTGTATTTTGTTCGGGGTCTGGTCGAAGCTGCCGTTACGGGCATTTATCCAGCCGCTGGTCGAAGGAATGGGATTGGAGCATAACCTCTGGGAAGGAATCTGGAAGATTGCGCCGATTCCAGGCTTTGCAATGCTGGCGCTGCTCCTGGCGGTGTTTATGTTCTGGATGGGGATGCGTCGTACCGGCCGGGCGTATACCGCTTTGAACTATGTTCGAGAGGCGCCGGTCATCCGGACTATCTATAACTGGTCGGAGAAACGGATATTCGACCTCTATGAGCAGGGAGTGAAGGCGGCGCGCGGATTTGCGATGGTGGTTTTCAGATATTTCGATAGGGTGATTGATAAGTCATACGACCTGTTTGTCCGGGGCGGGATTATGGCGGCAGAGAATATTCGCAAGACCCATACTGGACTGTTGGCGATGTATCTGTCGTGGTTCTTCGCCGGGCTGTTTGTGCTGCTGTTTCTGATCGGAGGGTTCTTTAAATGAGATTGAACCACAAAGAACACAAAGGAAAGGATTTTAACCGCCGAGAGAGCAGAGCAATCAGAGTACATTTGGGTTTAGCAAGATTGGATCACAAAGAGCACAAAGCAAATATTATGGTTAAAGGTTTCAAACTATGAATTCGATACTGCTTTTTATTCTGATACCGATCGGGGTGGCAGCGTTGATGCCCGTGATCAATAAGGTCTGGCGCGGGCTGTGCGATATTTTTGCGAGTCTGGCGAGCGCGGTCCTGTTTGCCTTCGGTGTGGGGATACTGGGTTATGTCAATCAGGGCGGGCTTTTGACCCTGAATTTTGGAAACATTCTACCGTTCTATGCGCTTAACCTCCGGCTCGACAGTTTCAGCCTGTTTATGCTTTTGGTCATCAACCTGATCAGTTTCTTCGCGCTCGTATTTTCATTCGACTACATTAGCCATTACGGCTATAAGCCCGGGTTCTACGGGCTGTTCATGGTGATGGTGGCAGGAATGAACGGGGTGGTACTGGCCGCTGATCTGTTCAATCTCTATCTCTTTTTGGAGGTGGCGGCGGCATCCTCGTTTGCCCTGGTCGCCTATGGACTGCGCCATGAAGAGCTGGAAGCGGCATTCAAGTATCTGATACTGTCGGCGGTGGCAACCGCATTCATTCTCCTTGCGATCGCGCTGATTTATACGCTGACCGGAAGCCTGACCATGACCGAGATTGCACGCAGCCTGGCGGTTAGCAGTCCGAACAAAGCGCTCCTGTTTACGGTGATTCTCTTCATCGTCGGGTTCGGGTTAAAAGCAGCGATGGTGCCGTTCCATGCCTGGCTGCCCGACGCCCACCCGTCGGCACCGGCGCCGATTTCGGCGATGCTGTCGGGCGTGCTGATTAAAGTCTCCGGGGTCTATGCTCTGGTAAGAATTATTTTCAATGTGATCGGCATGACCCCGACGATTTCCCAGACCCTGATGGGATTCGGCATGCTGTCGATGGTGGTCGGCGCAGTGATGGCTTCGATTCAGACCGATTTCAAACGGCTGTTGGCCTATTCGAGCATCAGCCAGATTGGCTACATCATGCTCGGATTCGGGCTGGCAACGCCGTTGGGGATTTTAGGTGCAATCTATCATCTGATGAACCACGCGACGTTCAAAGGGCTCCTGTTTTTGAGCGCCGGGTCGACCGAGTATTCGACCGGAACCCGCGACCTCGGGCGGATGGGCGGTCTCACCCAGCGGATGCCGGTCACCGGCGCTTCGGTGACGGTCGGGTCGCTGGCGATTGCCGGTGTCCCGCCGCTGAACGGATTCTTCAGCAAGCTGATTATTGTCATTGCCGCAATCCAGGCCGGTTACTGGGTTTATGCGCTGATCGCGGTTTTAATAAGTTTACTCACCCTCGGCTATTTCCTGAAGATTAACCGCTACGCTTTCTTCGGAAAGCTGGCCGAAGAGTTTAAGGCGATTAAAGAGGTGCCGCTGTCGATGGCAATTTCGACCGGAATTCTGGCTCTGCTCTGCATCGCGTTCGGTGTCTTCTACCCGATTCTCTCCCGGGTTATTCTTACTCCAGCGGCAAATGTCTTATTATCGGGGAGATTCTTCTGATGCAGAAACACGAATTGGCGCGGATATTGACACGGATGGACGCGGAAGAAACAGACCTGAAGGTCTGTTCGCATCTCAAACGTAGAAACAGGTCTTTAGACCTGTTGAAATTGTGATGATTGGTTTACATCTGGTTTTGCTGGGTTTGATGGTTGCCTTCTTCATCGTCGCGGTCGTGCTGCGCGACCTTTTGAAGGCGGCAATCGCCCTGGCCCTGGGCAGTGCGGTACTGGCAATTATCCTCTACCAGCTCCGGGCACCGTATGCAGGCGTATTTGAACTGTCGATCGGCGCCGGTTTGATTGTGGTTTTGTTTATTTCCGCGATCAGTTTGACCCAACGGGAAAAACCGGAAGAAGAGGAAAAGAAAAAATCGGTGCTGCTCATTATTCCGCTGTTGCTCTTGATCGGAGTGGCGCTGTCGAGTATCGTGGTCGCACTGTTCATCTTCCGAACCGGGATTGCCCCGGCTCTGGGCGAAAACGGATTTTCCCAGACGCTCTGGAAAGTACGGTGGCTTGACATTGTAGGGCAGTTGGGAATAATTCTTGCAGGGGTGCTGGCAATTTCGGCACTGTTTCGAATGCGAGGCAAAAATGATTAAAGACAATATTATCACGAAAGTGATAAAAGCACGAAAGCACGAAAGGAACATAATAAGTAATGAGTTTTCAAGTACAACCATAAACTCCGTATTAATCAAGTGTTTTTCTTCGTGTTTTCGTGGTTTCTCGGATTTCGTGATAAAAAATAGACCATGATCTGGATTTATGATTTAGTGGCAGTGGCGGTGCTGTTCCTTTTGGGATTGGCAACGCTGGTGTCGATGCGGAATATGATTAAGCTCATTATCGGAGTAGAAATTGTGGCGAAAGGAGTAACCCTGGCTTTGATTACTTCCGGCTTTGCCAAAGGGAATCCGAATTTGACCCAGGCGATTTTTATTACTTTTATTATTATTGAAGTGGTGATTGTGGCGATCGCACTGGCGATTATTATCAATATCTATAAGCATACCGGTTCATTAGATATCAGGAGGCTGACGAAATTAAAATGGTAAGCATTGATTCAGACAGATTGGAACTGATGGAAACTGAGAATAACTCTGTCTTTATCAATATTCCTCTCAGTTTACATCAATGCTTGCGGAGGGAAGTAGCATGAGAATTATATTGAGTCCGCCGGTTGCGTTTATTATATTCATTCTCGTCGGACTTTTGCTGTATCTCTTCGGTCGGAAGATTGCGCCTAAATTCAACCCGGTCGGCGGTAAGGCGACGCCCTATGCCTGCGGTGAGGATATTCCGATGAAGAAGATGCAGGTTTCGTATCGGTTGTTTTTCCACGTCGCGCTGTTTTTCACGATTATGCATGTGGCGGCGCTGATGATTGCAACCCTGCCTGCGGGTATCATCGGAATTTTAGGGGTGCTCTATCTGGTGGTTATCGCCCTGGCGATTTTTACTCTCGTGCTGCGGACGTCGGAATATATCAAGGAGCGTTCCGGTGGGAATGCTTGATAAACTCGTCCTCTGGGCGCGGGTGAAATCGCCCTGGATTATTCACTTTAATGCCGGCGGCTGCAACGGGTGCGATATCGAGATTCTGGCAGCGCTCATCCCCCGATTTGATGTCGAGCGGTTCGGGATTCTGTTGAAGGGAACACCGCGCCATGCGGATGTGATCGTCGGGACCGGTGCGGTCACCAAGCAGATTGCGAGCCGGCTGGTGCGCATCTACGAGCAGATGCCGGACCCGAAATTTGTCATGGCGATCGGAACCTGTGCGACCTCGGGCGCGCCGTTTAACGGCTGCTACTGTGTTCGGGACGGGTATGACAAGGTCATTCCGGTCAACATCTACGTGCCCGGCTGCCCACCCCGGCCGGATGCGATTATTGACGGGGTGGCGAAGTTATTGGGCAAACTGAAAGGTGGAAAATGACGAATACTACAAAGCGTAGAAACAGGTCTTTAGACCTGTTAAATTTAAGAACAGACCTGAAGGTCTGTTTCTACAGTATTTGAAATGACGAACGAAGAGACGCTCTCATGCTTATTGGGGTTGAATAAGAAACCTAACAGACCTATGGGTTCACTTAAGAATTCAAAAAGAAAGTGGAGAGAAACCCTGTTTTCTGGACTTGCCAGGGGAGGGAATGAGAGCCATGCTGTTGATTTATCAGGACTTAATAAACCGGTGGAAAAAATTTTGGAAATAGCTCTTGATAAAAGTGACTAACTTTCATATAATTTCTGAAGGACTTTATGAATAAACTCAAAAGAACTCTTATAGTAACGGCTTTAGGCTCTCTTCAGCCCCTTAAGGCGAAGTCATTTTCAGATTTTAGGGTTGGTCAAATTTCAAGACCTGACCCCATTTCTCACTCTCAGGTTTATTGGGGTTGAACAAAAAACCTAACAGACCTATGGGTTTACCTAAGAATTTAAAAAGAAATTGGAGAGAGACCATGTTTTCTGGACTTGCCAGGGGAGGGAATGAGAGCCATGCTGTTGATTTATCAGGACTTAATAAACCGGTGGAAAAAATTTTGGAAATAGCTCTTGATAAAAGTGACTAACTTTCATATAATTTCTGAAGGACTTTATGAATAAACTCAAAAGAACTCTTATAGTAACGGCTTTAGGCTCTCTTCAGCCCCTTAAGGCGAAGTCATTTTCAGATTTTAGGGTTGGTCAAATTTCAAGACCTGACCCTGACCCCCTTCAGTATATTTTTACTAATATGGAATTTGATATTTCTCTAATTCACCCATCCTCCCGCCTATGTTTTTGTAGCTTATTTCCAGAGGTTTTTAATTTCCGGTTTATCCCAAAGGCCATCAACAAAGAAGTTTTTATGATTAAGCTAATGACTTTTGCCAAGTGCTTTCGGACACCATATTTAGATTCTCACGAAAACCAAGATTTAGCCTCCACTTTTTGGGTAGTAGACGGTAAAAGGTAAAAGGAGGAACCTATGAGTTCTAAGTTATTGTTGATGTTGTTAGTATCTCTAAGTCTTTTGAGATGTAGGAATGAAGTAGAAGGGGAGCTCCCGAGATGGGAAATTAAGTATTCAGGGTTTGAGAATGTGACACTGGGAGGGGAATCTTCTATCGGGCTGGAGGTGAAGGCATGGATTCCTTCCCCCGAGACCAAAATTTCTTTTTCGGGCTATGAGGTGCATAGCGAATCACTCGTGAAATTTATATCGAACACTGTTTGGGAAACGGACTTGGATTCTGCTGAGGTTCTACCGATAACAATAGTTTTTGAAATCCCTTCTCCTGGTAGTTATCGGATTTCTTTTAAAATTGAAACTTCTGACCAGAGAACTAATTACGAATACGAAAAAGGCGGCACTATCTATATTCTTGCCAGGAGTGACTCCTCGGTGGTTGTAGATACTTTACCACCCGAAGGTTTCTATAAAAACAGGGGAAAATGTGGAATGTTCTTTGGATTAAGACAACGGCAAGAAACAAGGCCGATGTATTTAGAATTCGCCGAATGTGAAATAGAGGTGTTAAAGAGTCCTTTTCCAATGAGGAGGGATGGTTGAAATCGTTGTTTAAGCTGCTCTTAGTGTCGCTAGCATCTCTAAATTTTATGAAATGTGGTAAGGAAAAAGTAGAGTCAAGGCTACCGAGATGGGAGGTTGAGTATTCAGGGTTTGAGAATGTGACACTGGGAGGGGAATCTTCTATCGGGCTGGAGGTGAAGGCATTGATTCCTTCCCCCGAGACCAAAATTTCTTTTTCGGGCTATGAGGTGTGCAGTGAGTCACTGGTGGAATTCATATCAAATACTGGCTGGCAATTGGATTTCGATTCTACTGAGGTATTCCCAATGGCGGCAGCTCTTAGAGTTCCTTCTCCTGGTAGTTATCGGATTTCTTTTAAAATTGAAACTTCTGACCGGAGAACTAATTACGAATACGAAAAAGGCGGCACTATCTATATCCTTGTCAAAAATGATTCTTCGATAGTTGTGGATACATTGCCGCCCGATGGGTTCTACCCAAAGACAGCCCCCCCTCCCGATTCTATAATTATTGATACTATCGGGCCGCAAGGGTTATTAAAAAAAGAGTCCCCCAATAGTGAGACCGGAGGGCCTTTAGCATTGCTATCAGGCGATGTAACAATTATGGGTACTATAAGTTATATAGACGATATAGACTACCACCCTCCTGAGAAATTACATCTATCGGGTATCCGAGTATGTGACTTTCACTTTGTTCCGGAGGGGGTCTATATCTACTGGACTTATGCGGACGAAAATGGTCATTACGAATTCACCAATCTACCTGAAGGTATGCATGTAATCTATGTTAAAGCGGAAAATAACGCTGCGTGGATGCCCAATAATGACGGTTATTTTGAAAACGAAGGTGTGGGTGACGTATTCTCCGCCGGGACCTATACTATAGATATTACAGTCAGACCGCCTGAGTGGGCGCGAATACTTGAGAGTTTGTATTATGCCAGAAAGTTTTGTAATAATAATTTTAATTGGACGCCCGAGAAAGCTATTAAAGTAATATATCCAGCAGATGGGACTACTTACTTTTATCCATTCCCTTGGTGGAATGAAATAAGGATTGCGGAAGGGGATGTGTGGTCTATACGGGGACATTATAGTGCCGCTCATGAATACGGACATTATGTGCACGATAAGAGAAATGGGTTGTCTCGCTTTATTTCGGGCCCTGACCCTCATTATAGAAATAGTAAATCCCCACCTGATTTTGCCTTTATGGAGGGGTGGGCAGAATTTTACGGAGAAGCTACTTGTCTCTATGCTTATGGGAACTATTATACCGACCCGGAATATTTCTATCAAAACGGTGGAAACCCATACTGGAAAGATGGAGCAGAAGGAGAGCACTGCACACATGGGGATTCTGTAGAAGGTGCGGTTATGCAATTTCACTATGATATTTACGATGGTGGTATCAATAACGATGAAGGTGTTGATGCCTTAAAACAGAAACTTTGGGATGTATTCTCAACGAATCCACATACCATTTCAGAATTCAAGGTAAATTGGGATTACTTGGCCTATCCGATTATAGATGAAATTTATGATGTTAATATTCATCCTTTTGCTTACGACTATAATTACCCGGTTCCTAAACCAACTAACTTAGCTGGCGGTTATATTTCGGGGAAAGTCCATTTATCATGGTGGGACAATTCTATTAACGAAGGGTATTTTATCATTTATAGAAAAGCAAGTAGTGGAGGATTTACGAAGGACGACATAATCACCCTACTGCCCCCTAATACATCTTTGTGTACAGATGAACCAAGCGGGTTAGGTGGTAATTATCGTTACGCTGTGCGGGCTTTAACTTGTGACACCTCTGCTTTTTCTAACGACGTAGAAGTGTGGGTACCTGGTATTTTCACGAGTTATTCTGGATTTGAACCTAATGACCCTGTGCCTTACGAGAATACCGATGTTTATCGGCATGGGGTGATTGATGATACCGCCAAGGTTGTTGAGGCAGAACAGGGAGTCGATCCCCATCAGGGCCAAAGAATGTATAAAATTACAGGTTACGACAATGAAGACGATAATACAACCTATGATGATGTGGGATTCAAACTCTACGATTGTGGTATTCCCATCACGCGGCCGACATTTCTTTCTTTCTGGATATTCATTAAAGATACACCAGAAGGAGAAGAGGGTTGCGGCCACATAACAGTGCATGGTTATCTAAAGCATGGCGGTCAAATTAAATCGTGGCAAACCTACGGCTATATTATCGACCAGACCAGCCAGAGGATAAACCCTGAACTCCACAACTCACCCAAGGATGAATGGCGCCAGTATGTCTTCTCGCTCTATCCGGCCGCAGGTGATACTATTACCAGTTTAATCGTCGCCTATGAGAGTAACCCAAAGAGTGCCTCTGGCAAGTTTACGGCATACATTGACGACATTTCTATCACCCATGATTTCCCAATAAATAACTGCTGGTATGCTGAGGTCTTCGGGAACGGAGGTCCAAACAATGAAAATTCAGACCCAAACTTTGAGTTGAGGTTCGATGACCAACACTGGGGTGTTCCTAATCCCTGGAATCCCCAAGGTCCCTATACCCGGATTAAAGTTGATGGGCATGGGCTATCCACCGAACCGGATTGCTGGATTGACTCTATTCCATCTCTTCGACTAAACATCCATCCCGATGTTCCCATAACAGCCTATACCAATGCTAAGTGGTGTGAATATGACCTATCACCCGGTGTTGCCCTTTCATTTTTGATAAAGGATAAATTGAACCACTGCAATTGGCTCACCTATTCCGCCAATGCACCAGAGGAGTGGTTGACCGGACCAGGCTGGATAGTAGGACTTTCGGGTAAGCTCTTTAATGGAAGTTATTCTCCAAGTCCGTGCTTCGATGAGTGGAGACTTTTTGAGGAGCCAATTTATTTCGACTACTTAAGAGAATACGATGCAGCTCCTGATTATATTTTAGAAACACGACTCGGCCATCACTGCCGTTCATCTCAGAATGGCTTAACCGGTGGCGTAATATCACCGCCCAATTTTGTCCAACCAAATATATTCCCTCTGGTTGTTGAAGTGGAGAATTTTATTGTCTACGTAGAACGTTCCAGTGGAGTGGATACTATGTATGACGAAGAAGGCAATATCATAGGTATAGCATCGAGTGTGTGGTTAGAGCCCGTCGATATAAAGACCATAGTATTTAAGGCGAGTGTCGAAAACCCGATTGGCTCCGGACCGCCCCCTGATATTGGCCATGCTAATCTTTTCCTCTCAAGGGACGGCGGAATCACCTTCCCCGAGACTCTAGCGGTCAATTTGCAACTCAGGGATTCTGTAAAAGTGGAAACACTGTCGGTCAATGATACTACGAAAATAAGGGTTACGTCTTACGGAACATTTCAAGATACCATTCCCTGCACTCCATCTTCAGATTGTCAAGCGCTACTCGTGGTTTATGACACACTGGGGAATCTTGCCGCCGCAACCAGTGCGAGCTGGGAGATTCCCATTGTCTCAACCTCTCCTTTCGCAACCAGGGGCAATTCAAAACTAGTCTCGGTTGAAAATGGCGAAGTTCATCTCGTATACACGGCATCTGGCCCAACCACATCTGGCCCAAATCCGGATACCTCCCACATATACTATCTCCATACGGATGATACGAAACCCTGGTCATCATTGGAAAGGGTGGGGATGGGAAAATCGGTCTCGGTCGATGGAGATGTTGCCTTATGGCTGACGAATGATGGAAAAGGAATCTGTCGAGCGAGAAGGACTGGTGATAGCTGGTCGAATACAGTTTTAATGAATATTCCTGGAGGAAATCCGAATATAAACTGGCGTTGCTCACCGCCCGGTTTTGTGGTCAAGAATGATATGGTGTATATGGCCTATGAGTTCCAGACTATCGTTAACCCTCCTTTAATCGGCGTCCGCTCGGTTCGGTATCGGACCTTTTCACTCTCAAATCCCCTTGGTTATACTGAGGAGACTATAACCTACCGGTCGGCTTCAAGTGGTTCTCAGCCAATCCATGCACCGGTGATTACATTGGACTATAATCGAAATCCGCATGTTGCGTGGCGGTATGGCGATACTTGCTATTATGCCTTTAAGGATAGTACCTGGTGCATCGAAAGTTTCTGTAGTGCTTCAACTGATTCCGCTTCGCCCAGTCTCGTCTGTTATGGAGGCAATAAATATCTTCTTTACCAGAACGGAAACAACTTGATTAGACGCTGCGGTTATGTCGATCAAGCCGGCTGGTTTTCCACCGACACCATTGCCAGTGCACCCGGTTTAGCCAATCCGGATTTAATTGAAGGGCTGGGCGCTGTCTGGCAGCAATCCGAATCGGACACCAATTCTGTAATTATGAGCAGCTACTGGGAACCAAGAACTAATACCTACTCGGGTGCAGAACAGCTCAGTCCCACAGGTATTAAGGCATCTTATCCCCATGGAGAGGTCTGGCAAAATTCTAATGAGACGAAACTCTTTGCTTTCTGGACCGACAATAATGTCCAGAGCGGTGATGGCCGGGCCTGCTATCGGGTGGCGATTAAGCAAGATACCTTTTCCAGTATCGAGCCGTATTATTATCTTGAGCTTGGGCGAGAGATAGTCTCACCATTTACCGACTATCGAGATGGGTTCTATATATTCGATACCCGAAGGGTAGATTACGGTGAAGATAGTCTCGGCTATGAGTTCAGCCATTTTGACCTGGAGAACTCCTATGAGGTTCTCTTAGAACTGTATGTTAGTGGAGATTCAGGAGTTGAGTGGCGAGCCAATCTCGAGCTCAATGATGTCGAGGAAGAGATTGCTTTCAATGCCAACGAGGTGACCCAAATCGAGAGACCGTTACCGATTAATCCTGATGGTATTTCCCGGATAAAACTGACCAAACTGGTCGGTGATTATGTTCCCTGTGCGAGAATCATTATCTATCCGGCAGGTTCAGGTTCACAAATGATTGCGGGTGGACCACAGGAGATTATCGACAAAAAACTTCCCAAAGTCTTCGGACTATACCAGAACTATCCCAATCCCTTCCGACTGACGACTACCATTAAGTACCAGTTGCCGGTAGAAACGAATGTCAGTCTTAAGATTTATGATGTAATGGGTAGACTGGTCAGAAGGTTGGTGGATACAAAACAAAAGCCCGGTTATTATACTGCCAGGTGGGACGGGAAGGCGGAAAATGGACAGAAGGCGGCGTCGGGCGTCTATTTCTATCGGTTAGAGACCAAGGAATATAAATCGACCAAGAAGGTGGTGCGGCTAAGATGATGACCGAAGAGACGATTAAACAGTCGCTCGAGCAGGAGTTTAAGGGAAAAATCGAAGTGACCATCCAGCGCGAGCGGCGGATGTTTGCCAAAATTGCAAAGGAGGATCTGATCACGGTTATTAGATTTCTCAAAGAAAAGCATGAGTTCACCCATCTGACGACGATATCGAGTCTGGACTTGGGTGAGAACCTGGAGGCGATCTACCATTTATTTAATGGCAGCGTCGAGTTGACGGTGCGCACCCAGGTCTCGAAACAGGAACCGGTCATTCCCACTCTTACCGGAGTGATTCCGGGTGCGATTCTCTACGAGCGCGAGCTTCAGGATTTAATGGGATTTCGGGTCAAAGACCATCCGGACCCGCGACGGTTCAATCTGCCTGAAGACTGGCCTGAGGGTGTATACCCGCTACGAAAGGACTATAAACCAAATGTCAATTAAATTACCAATCGGGCCTCAGCACCCGGCATTAAAAGAGCCGGAGTTCTTTAACTTCACGGTCGAAGGTGAGGTGGTCGTGGACTGCGATGTCCGCATCGGCTATGCTCATCGTGGGATTGAGAAGGCATGCGAGGAGCGGACCTATATTCAGGATCTCTACCTGGTTGAGCGGATCTGTGGTATTTGCTCGCATTCCCACACCACGCCGTTTGCTCAAGGCGTCGAGGAACTTTTAGGCGTCACTGCTCCGAAGCGGGGATTGTATATCCGGACTTTGATCGGTGAGTTAGAGCGGATTCACAGCCATTTGCTCTGGCTGGGTGTTGCCGGTCATGAAGCGGGATTCGATACCCTGTTCATGTATACCTGGCGCGACCGGGAGACGGTACAAGATATTTTAGAACTTATCTCGGGTAACCGGGTTCACTACGCAATCAATACGATTGGTGGTGTGCGGCGGGATTTGTCGAAAGAGACGATTGCAAAAACGATCGAGATGATTAACTATCTCGAAAAGCGGACCGGCTATTACCTCAAACTCGCTACCGTTGAGCCGACCTTTATCGCCCGGGTTAAGAATGTTGGCCCGTTGCCCAAACAGCTGGCTTTGGACCTCTGCACGGTCGGGCCGATGGCGCGGGCTTCGGGGATTGCGCGCGACGTGCGCAAAGACGACCCCTATGCCGCTTATGGCGAGATGCCGTTCGAAGTGATAACCGTTGATAACTGCGATTTGCTGGGCAGGACGTTGGTTCGGGTTCATGAGCTTATGGAATCCTATAAAATATCTAAATATGTTTTGAATAATCTGCCGGAGGGTGATATCCGGGTAAAGGTGCCGCGCAAGGTTCCGTCCAATGAAGTCGTCAGCCGGTATGAGGCACCGCGGGGAGAGAATGTCCATTTTATCAAGTCGAACGGAACCGAGATGCCGGAGCGGGTGAAGATTCGTGCACCGACCCTGGCTAATATTCCGGCGCTGATGCATACCCTGAAAGGCGGATTCATTGCCGACATTCCGATGTCGCTTGCGGCAATCGACCCCTGCTTCTGCTGCATGGACCGGATGGTGAGGCTGGTCGATGGTCGCAACGGCAGCGAAACCGTCTGGACCTGGCAGGAACTCCGAACATTTTCGCTTAAGCGGTATAGAAATCAAAAGCAATGGGAGTGAAAAAGCGAATGACACGAAATGTGAAGCATAGGTGGCGCACAAGGACACTCATGACAACGAAGAGCACGAATAAAGATTCATTCGAAAAATTCGCTACCATTCGAGTAATTCGACCCCAAAGGATAGGGTAGTGGCGATTCGTATCCTTACGAGCCTGGTTTATATTTTCATTTTTCCCGGTCTCGCCTTCCTGTTCTTCTATTCAACATTTGCCGAGTGGGTAGACCGGAAGGTCTATGCCCGGTTACAGAATCGGATCGGACCGCTCCATACCGGCAGGGCAGGAATCCTGCAGCCGGTCGCGGATTTCATTAAGCTCATGGCGAAAGAGGATGTTGTGCCGGCCGGTGCGGACAAAAGGATGTTTTGGGCACTGCCGCTCTTTACCTTTGCATCGGCGCTCACCGCATTTCTCTATATTCCGATTTTCCGGGTGATGCCCAAATACACGTCGTTTAACGGCGACATCATTGTCGTCATCTACCTTTTGAGTCTGCCGAGCATCGTCTATTTTCTGGCGGGCTGGCATTCGACCAACTTTTTTTCAACCGTCGGTTCGTTCCGGACGATCACCCAGCTCTTTGGCTATGAGGTGCCGCTTTTGTTAGCGTTTCTTGCACCGGCTCTGTTAGCGGGCAGCTGGCGGATCAACGAGATTGTCCAGTTCTTCCAGGGAAAACCCTATCTGTTACCGTTTAATCTGGTTGGGTTTGTGATTGCGATTTTAACCCTGCAGGCAAAATTGGAACGGGTGCCATTTGATGCGCCCGAGGCGGAGACCGAGATTGTCGCCGGTCCGTTAACCGAATACTCAGGTAAGAAGCTGGCGCTTTTCCGGCTGTCGGTCGACATCGAAATGGTGGTCGGTTCGGCGTTGGTCGCCGCTCTCTTTTTAGGCGGATTCGCGATCAATCCGGTTATGATCGGCACGGTCGATATCGCGCCGGTCCTGGGAATTTTCATCTTTATCGCCAAGACCCTGACAGTTATATTCCTGTTGTCGCTCGTGCGGGCACTGATGGCACGCTTGCGGATCGACCAGATGGTTTCGTTCTCCTGGCGCTGGCTGGCACCGTTGGGACTGGTTCAGATCTTAATTGCGGTGCTCATCAAAACCTTCTGGCTATGAAAAAAATTCAACCACTGAAGATACCGAAGGCACGGAAAGGAAAATTTATTCCTTTCTTGGTTTCAAATTCAGTGTCTTCCGTGTCCTCCGTGGTTAATAATTTTTCTTATGAAAATTAAGCTCCGACCGATTGCGATGCTGCCGGAGCTGCTCCGGCATCTGTTCAAAAAACCGGCGACGGTAAAATATCCGTTTGAAAAGCTGGAATTGCCGTTAGACTTACGCTGCAAGCTGGCAATTACCGCCGACCGGTGCATCGGCTGCATGCTCTGCGTTCGAGACTGCCCGACCAACTGCCTGGCGGTGACGAAGGTGTTCGATTCACCCAATGTCAAAGAGAGGCGCTACAAGATAAAATGGGAAATGGAACGGTGCATCTTCTGCGCCCAGTGCGTCGAAGTCTGCCCGGTCGATGCGATTTTATTGTCGAAAGATTTTGAACTTGCCAGTACCGAAAAGGAAAAGCTGACCTTCGAATACGAACCGACGCTTCCGACGAAGTCTACATAGATAATCGCTAATATTCAAGACGTACAAAAAGTCTATGTTTAATAACGTAAGGGGTGGTGATTTCACAGTTGCTGCTCTCGACTTATTTTGCCAATATTTTCAAAAAGCTTAAACTATAAAATCTAACTTACTTTTAATAAAGTTATGGCTAACAGAAAAACCGATATAATTTACTTCCTTGGTGCCGGATTCTCTGCCCCTTTTAGAATTCATACAATGAAAGAGATGGTCACTGAATTTCAAAAAGAAATAGAATTTAAGCATTATTTTGAGCTTTTAAAAGAATGGTTAGAAAAACGGGAAAAGTGGGAATCCCGGACTCGTTGGGAAAACGAAACTCAAAAATATTTACCAGCGCCTAAAAGTGAACCTACTCATTTATTATTTCATTATGAGTATGCTTCGTACAATATATCCGATTCTTATAAAGAAGAAATGGAAAGAATTGAAAAAGAGATAAAAGTAATAGAAGGGAGACATACACCTAAAGCTATTCAAAGAACCTGGACGCGGTTATTTACACGATTGCATGAGGGAAAGACAAACAACAGAAAAGTAGAAGAAATTCTCAATATCGAGACTATTATTTCCTGTTTAAATTTAGGCTACTATTATTCTAAATGTCCTTGTTTAGATAAATTTGGTAAAACAGATTGGGTTTTGTGCCGCGACTATTTTGAACATATGCTGGAAGGAGGGCAGGAAGCCAGAATTCTTATAGACGATAACTATCATGGTTTAAATTTTGATAATGTAAATCTTGTTGCGGAAAGCCATTTAAATAAAATTCGGGAAACTCTTTTTGAATTCATCCGGAGGGTATGCTGTCCAGTTTTAGATAAAGGTGATATTGCGGAAAAAGCAAAGAGGTTTCTTCTAAGTTTCAAAAATTTTAACATAGATTTATTTACTACTAATTATGACTTCGTTGTTGAGAATCTATTATGGGAATTGAAAATACCTTTTGAAAGAGGTGTTGAGTTAAATCCCCACGACGGTAATACTTATTTCAATTTTTCTAAAGTTTTAAAAAGCCAAGAAAAAGTACGGTTAATAAAACTTCACGGTTCAATTGATTTATATATGCTGCCGGATGGGCGTATTATTAGATCGCCCATAGTAACGCGTGGGGGGAAACTTCAGGATGGAACTCCATTTAATGAAATGTTAATTTACCCAACTGAACAGAAATCAGTGAAAGATACTCCCTACCGTCAAATGTTTAATTCTTTTAGTAAAGCTGTCTCGCAGGCTAAAGTAATCGTTTTCATCGGGTTTAATTTTAATTATAGTGATCAACATATAAGAAAAGCTTTAGAAAAAGGGTTGTCCAAAAACCGGCAAATCAAAATAATAGTGGTAAAGGAGCATCCGAAGGAGACAATAAAACAACTTCGAAAAATCAAATTTCTTAAAAGGAAGCATATTAAAGTAATCGAGGGGCACCTTCCTAAGCGGACAGTCCTTACAAAAATTATCCAAACCATGGGGTTAGTCCTTAAGATCCAATACCTTTTTCAGCGTCATGAAAGGTTCAAAACCAAATAGGGCGAAGGTAAAATAAATAATAATTAACTTTTATTGATCTGAAGTTATTGACAAAAAGACCGTGTAGGCAGAATGCAATGGCCTTGGGTGGATTTAAACACAAATCCCGCAGAAGATAAGGTAGGTCTCTCATGCCGTCTTGACAAATAAAACCTAGTGGCTATCATTAGCAGTACAACTTGAAGGGGGTATGCAATGAAAGACGAGGTTACAAGTGCAAAAATTCGTTTAGCGTTTCTATCAACTTTATTGGTTTCGTTCGTTCTTGTTTTAAGTTGCAGAGGTCCCACGAACGGAGAGATAATTCTTAAAGAAAACACTAAATTCCCTGAAGATAACGCCGGTCTCAATCAAGTTGAATTCAATGGCGACAGCTTAATCTTTTCATACAAATCCGCTGCAGCTATCCCTCAATTCAAAACGGGTGATATCCTGATTGGAAAAAGCGGCGACGGTTATCTAAAAAAGGTTAAATCAACATCAACCAGTGATAACACTTTAATTGTGATTACTGACCAAGCAGCGCTCACCGACGCGGTTATAGAATGTCATGTAGATACGGTTTTTCCCCTCTCAGCAAGCTCTGCGCAGTTTAAACCTTTATTCTTAGATACAACTTTTACAGCAGAAGACGGTAAGCAATACCGCATGACAGTAACTTCAGGTGGAGGTGAGGTAAAGCCCTCACCCAATGACTTTGACATCGCGATTCACTTCGACAGTGTTCGAGTGGAGATCAAGAATGGGGGTACAGTGGCAGCTTACTTGAACATAGATCAACTCGTTTTATGCAAGTCGATTGATGTGGACGTGAAGTTGGATGTCGAGGATGCCAAAGTTGTTGAGTTTAAGACAGTAGCCAGCTCAGAAGACATTGTTGAGTTCAAGGGAGTCAAGTTAGGTTTGGAGCAGTCCATAAGCAAAGATATCGAACAGAAACTGAAAACAATTCCTTTTGGCAAGATTGTTATAATGGCTGGACCAGTGCCTATAGTTTTTCTGTTTGAACTTGGAGTCTACGCAGGCCTGGGTGCAACGCTATCGCTTAATACTAGTTGTGAGATTGCCAACGATCTTTACCTAACCCTTACCAACAAGTATGGAGCAATATATTCAAACGGTAAGTGGCAAACCGCTGAGGAGAAAACTTATGGTGGCGTAGCCTACTTCGGCTCAGGCCCATCTGTAGGGGTGGTCGCAGATTTAAAGGCCTTCCTCAAAGCGAGCCTTGACACCAAAATCTATGGTGTTGCAGGACCAAGCATCTACGTCAAACCTTACGATTATAGCACCGTTTCATACCCTCCATTCAATTACGAGCTTGGCTTGGGTATTTCCGCAGGGGTTGGATTCAAGATCGAAATACTTAGCTGGGCTATAGCGGAGTTCGACTACACTTTCCTTGATGTAAGGAATGCCTTGATTAACTTAGATGAGCCCAACACCGTACCAAATAGGCCATCAGTCC
Organism: uncultured bacterium; assembly: GCA_964356135.1. GTDB lineage: Bacteria > Hydrothermota > Tepidihabitantia > CAYHGV01 > CAYHGV01 > CAYHGV01. The sequence continues at coordinate 23,492 of CAYHGV010000007.1, read as the reverse complement.
CATCAGGACCTTCTTCTGCATTAGTTGGTGAACCTGTAACATTCGTAGCGAGTACCACAGACCCAGATGGCGACGAGGTTGCCTACCAATTTAGTTGGGGTAATAACGAACTTTCATCCTGGACTTCTTTCGTTCCAAGTGGAGCAAGCGGCTCTATGACTTACACCTATTCGACACCAAAGACCTATTATGTTATGGCATCTGCGAAGGATGAGCACGGTGCAGAGTCGGAAGTTTCAGCCGCCGCATCAATTGTAATTGGAAGCGGTGGCGATGAAGGCACGCTCAAGTGGCGCTACCAGACAGGGGGGGATGTATATTCCCCAGCCATCAGTTCGGACGGCACTATATACGTAAGCTCAGATGACGGCTACCTTTACGCCATCAATCCTTCAGGTACGCTCAAGTGGCGCTACCAGACAGGGGGGGATGTATATTCCCCAGCCATCGGTTCGGACGGCACCATATACGTAGGTTCAAATGACGTCTACCTCTATGCCATCAATCCTTCAGGTACGCTCAAGTGGCGCTACCAGACAGAGTGGTTCGTAGGTTCCCCAGCCATCGGTTCGGACGGCACCATATACGTAGGATCAAATTACCTTTATGCTATTAGTCCTTCAGGTACGCTCAAGTGGTTCTATCATGCAGCGAATGGGGTATCTTTATCAGGCCCAGCAATCGGTTCGGACGGCACCATATATATCTCATCATTCTACTCCCTTTACGCCATCAATCCTTCAGGTTCACTCAAATGGTACTATGAGTCGGGCGGCGGTGATTTTACTTCTCCGGCTATAGGACCGGACGGTACCATATACGTAGGTTCAATGGATAATTATCTTTACGCCATCAATCCTTCAGGTTCGCTCAAGTGGCGCTACCAGACAGGGGGGGATGTATATTCCCCAGCCATCGGTTCGGACGGCACCATATACGTAGGTTCAAATGACGTCTACCTCTATGCCATCAATCCTTCAGGTACGCTCAAGTGGCGCTACCAGACAGAGTGGTTCGTAGGTTCCCCAGCCATCGGTTCGGACGGCACCATATACGTAGGATCAAATTACCTTTATGCTATTAGTCCTTCAGGTACGCTCAAGTGGTTCTATCATGCAGCGAATGGGGTATCTTTATCAGGCCCAGCAATCGGTTCGGACGGCACCATATATATCTCATCATTCTACTCCCTTTACGCCATCAATCCTTCAGGTTCACTCAAATGGTACTATGAGTCGGGCGGCGGTGATTTTACTTCTCCGGCTATAGGACCGGACGGTACCATATACGTAGGTTCAATGGATAATTATCTTTACGCCATCAATCCTTCAGGTTCGCTCAAGTGGCGCTACCAGACAGGGTATTGTGTAACTGCTCCCCCGACCATCGGTTCGGACGGCATCATATACGTAGGGTCAGCTGACTACTACCTTTACGCCATCAATCCTTTAGGTTTGCTCAAGTGGCGCTACCAGACAGGGTATTATGTAGGTTCTTCTAACCCAGCCGCCGGCTCGGATGGCACTATCTATGTGGGGTCATATGATGATTATCTTTATGCTATAACCAGTTCTTCAAAAGGTCTTTCCAGCAGCTCATGGCCGAAGTTTAGGCATGATAATAAGAATACTGGCAGGTATGGGGGGCCATGATGACAACCTTGCACGAGCATTTCGCTTTCTTCGGCTCTTGCTAAAACTGACGTTTTTGAAATTCTAAAGAAATGTATGGGGAATCGGGTGACAACCTAGATTTTTAACAGCACGCCAGACCGAGAGGGAAGGAATTAACATTGTGGGTAAACATGCTCAAGCGATTTGACCGGATATTTTTATTTCTGGTCATTGGCCCGATTGCGCCGGTCATTTTGTTGCTGGCGGGGTGGTGGGGAAGCTTACCGTTCCTTAAAGAGAACCAGGTCTTGATAGTGGCGGTAGCAGGTTTCGGGGTGGGGGTTATTGTTGATCTACTGTTTCTAAAACGATGGGTGGTCAGGGCATTTGACTGGAAACTCCACTGGGTTATTCCCGTTTATATGTTTTATACCCTTGGGGTATTTGGATTTTTTATGGGGGTGCCGGTGTGTAACGTCCTCAACGGTATCTGTGCCGGAATCTTTATCGCACGGCGGAGTAGCTATCACGCACTCACTCGTCCGGCATTTTTAAAAGAGCTGCGAAACGTAGCCTATTTCACGGTAGCGGTTATTGCCGGGGTTAGTTGCGTATCCGCATTCCTGGCGTTGAGCTATCAATCGGGCGCTGATATTCGAGTTCTGTTGAACTTACCCTTCGCCGTCACCCGGCCGATGGTTGTGGGTATCATTATCGTCGGCGGTGGATTGCTGCTCGTCGCCCAATACTGGATAACGGAAGCCGCCGGCTTGGTGTCGTTTCGAAAATAAGAGAATCCGGCTATTCCGATTCAAGAAGAAAAAAATAATTTGAACCACAAGGCTCCCCATTAGATACCATTATCTGTAAAAAATGGATATCTAACCGGGCACACAAAGAGCATAAAGAGACTAACCTACGGAAAGCAGAAAATGTTTGACACTTAGGCTTCCTGCTGAAGGAACGGTGTCATTGCGAGGAGTGTAAACGACGAAGCAATCTTTTTAATTTGTTCGGGATGGGATTGCTTCGCCCCGACCCGCCTGCCAAAGCGAAGCGGCGGACAGGTAAATCGGGGTCGTTTCGCTACGCTCAACGGATGCTGCGCATAACGCAATGATAATTCAAACAGACATGATTTAAAATATAAACTACTCCTATTAGTAACTTCAACCATGCAAGACACGGCATACTAAGAAATAGACGATGGGGCAAATCCGTTCCCACGGTTGCGGCCGGTTCATCATAGTACAGTCTTGACTTCTCTCTGACGGTTTACTACAGTCAGGCAGGAGGAATCTTATGGAAAGAAATAAACCACGAATTTTTTTATCGATTCTGAATCTCGTTGGCTTTCTGGGCACGATCGTCGTCAACGGGCTGGCAAATGCGCTACCGCTCAATCATAAGACGACCGGGCAGCTTGCCGATCAATATCCGAATCTGTTCGTTCCCGCACCGCTGACCTTTTCGATCTGGGGCGTCATCTATATTCTCCTGGCAATCTTCATCGTCTACCAGCTGGTCTATTCGTTCAGGAAAGATACGGGCGGCCGGTCGTTTATGGAAACGATTGGCATATTTTTCTTCATCACTGCACTCGCCAATCTCGGCTGGATTTTCGCCTGGCACTACGAGGCGCTGTTTTCCTCGATTGTCCTGATGTTCATTCTGCTCGCTTCTCTGATTGCGATCTATCTCCGATTAAATGTCGGCCGGTCATCGGCATCACGATCCGAACGATACCTGGTTCATCTACCATTCAGCATCTATCTCGGCTGGATAACGGTTGCGACGATCGCCAACCTGACCGCGCTGCTCGTTCATTTCAACTGGCACCGATTCGGCTTGAGCGAACCGTTCTGGACGGTGCTGGTGATGGCGGTCGGCGTCGTGCTCGGATTGGCGACAGTTTTTTTCCGTCGGGATATTTTCTACGGTCTGGTGATCATCTGGGCGTTTTTAGGGATCCTGATCAAGCGGCTGACGGTTGACCTGCAGCCGGTTGCGGTCATCGTTGCGGCGGCGATCGCGGGAATCGCGCTGGTCGCGGTCGGGTCGGTTATCCAGCTTGTCCGGCGGAAAGTCTATTAACGGTGACTTCGATTGTCGGACTTCGCCGGTAACTATCGCCATCCGAAGATGAGTAAGCAGCGAATACGAATATCCGGCCGGTCATAACGATGGCGCCGACTTCACCCGGGATTGTTTTGAGCATTCCCAAGAGAAGTTTTAAAGAGAAGCTGAAGCGATTCATCCGGTCGTGGGGACCGGTGATTCTCGTCGTGATCTTCTGCCGGTCGTTTATTGTCGAGTCGTTTCGGATTCCCTCCGATTCGATGGAGGATACCCTCTTTAACGGCGATATGCTGCTGGTGAACTGGTTTATTTATGGGGTCAAAATTCCCTTCACCACCAGAGATATTATTAAAGTCCACACACCACAGGTCGGCGAGATCATCGTGTTCCGTCATCCGGCTGAACCGGATTGGCCCCAGCCGGAAGAAAACTATCTGCGATTCTTCCCCAAATGGTTCCCGCTGTTTCCGCTCTACTGGGATAAGACCCGCCACTGGTTTAAGTGGTATGCACCGAAGAATTTGATCAAACGCTGCGTTGCGGTTGAGGGTGATACGGTTGAGATGCGCAATAAGATGCTGTATGTCAACGGCAAACCCAAATATGAACCCTATGTGGTGCATAAGGACAACCGGATGTTTGAAGGGTTGACGTTGACAGTCGAAGAATACCAGCGGCGATGGGAGCAGCGGTCGTTTTATGACGACTGGGAGGTCGGTTGGGGGGTACGGGACAATTTCGGGCCGGTGGTCGTGCCCCCGGGAAGTGTGATGGCGATGGGTGACAATCGGGACAATTCGGCGGATAGCCGGTTCTGGGGGCCACTGCCTGCACGGTTCATCAAAGGTCAGGCGCTGATCATCTATTTTTATTTGGGTCCGGGCGGTATCAAGTGGAACCGGATCGGCCGGCTTATCCGGTAGAACCGATAGTAAACCACAGATACGTCGAGGAAAAATAATGAAGCGGCTAACCAATAAACAAATCAATAGATTTCAACAGACCGTCTATGGATATTACCGCCGGTACGGCAGGAACGATTTGCCCTGGCGAAAAACGCGGAACCCATACTCCATCCTCGTTTCGGAGGTGATGCTCCAGCAGACGCAGGTTGCGCGGGTTATGACCAAATATCGAAAATTCATACGGCGGTTCCCGACGGTTCGGGTGCTGGCTCGGTCGCGGTTACGAAACGTGCTTCGGGTGTGGAGCGGTCTCGGCTATAACCGCCGGGCGCTGGCACTCAAGCGGACAGCGGAGGTGATTCAAAATCGTTTTAGCGGTCGGGTGCCGCGTGATATCGAGAGCCTCGTTTCACTACCGGGCATTGGTGAGACGACCGCGTGCGCAGTACAGGCGTTTGCATTCAACCTGCCAACCGTTTTTATCGAGACGAATATTCGTACCGTTTTTATCCATTTCTTCGGTGGACGGCGGAGACGAGTGACGGATACGGTACTGCGGCCGTTGCTTCAGCAGACACTGGATACAAATAATCCGCGCACCTGGTTTTTTGCTCTGATGGACTACGGTGCGATGCTTAAGAAAAAATATCCGAATCCGTCACGCCGGAGCGCGCATCATACGACCCAGGCCCGATTTGAGGGTTCGAACCGACAGACCCGGGGTTTGTTGGTTAAGGTCTTGACGAGAAAAAATCTCACCTTTTTGCAGATCAAAGCCGCAACCAATCTCTCCGAGAAGAGACTGCGGGCCGTTTTATCACAACTAAAAAAAGAAGATTTGGTGAAGATTACAGGACAGAAGTGGGGGATTGTCTGAATACTATAGTGTAGTGTCTCCAATATTTCTTAGAGATTTGTGAAGGTATTGAGAAGACACTACACTGGCGTCATCTTGACTTTCTCTGCCTCACAAGATATACTTATCAACAATGACTTTTAAAGAACGAACGGTGCGTTTCATCCGGTCCTGGGGACCGGTTATCCTTATCGTATTAGTGATCCGGGCATTCATCATCGAAGCATTTCGCATTCCTTCCGGTTCAATGGAAGATACGTTGCTCAATGGTGATATGCTGCTGGTCAATAAGTTTATCTACGGGATAAAGCTACCGTTTACGACCAAGGATATTGTTAAGATCAAGTCACCGAAACCGGGTGAAATTATTATCTTTCGTTATCCGGTCGACCCGGACTCGCCCCAACCGGGAAATAACTACGTTCGATTTTTCCCCAGGTGGTTTCCGTTGCTGCCGATTTACTGGGATAAGACCCGCCACTGGTTTCGGTGGTATGCACCGAGGAATTTTATCAAACGCTGCGTTGCGGTCGAGGGCGATACGGTTGAGATGCGCAATAAGATGCTGTATATCAACGGCAAGCCCAGATATGAACCCTATGTCGTGCATAAAGACCCGCGAGTGTTTGAGGCACTGGTCCTGCCCCAACCGGAATACCAGTCCCAGTGGGAACAAAGAAATTTTTTGGACAATCCGGAGGTGGGCGGCAGTATCCGGGACAATTTTGGGCCGGTGGTGGTGCCGGCCGGGTGCGTGATGGCGATGGGCGATAATCGGGACAATTCGTCGGATGGCCGGTTCTGGGGGCCGTTGGAGAAGAAGCTCATCAAAGGGCAGGCGCTGATTATCTATTTTTATTTGGGTCCGGGCGGTATCAAGTGGGACCGGATCGGCCGGCTGATTCGTTAAAGAAAATATTTCACCACAAAGAGCACAAAGAAAAATTTTGCCTTGGAAGAAGAAGAAATAGAAGAATATTCTTACGGGTTTAATAATTACTAAGGGGAGCATGAAATACTTTACACTGCTGCATAGCGGACATGCGTTTCGTGAGGAGCCAGAGCACGAAAATCGATGTGTTTCATGCGTATAATATACGCATACATCCATGCCAATGTAAAGTACTTTGTGCACTGAGTAGTAACTCTCTTGGCTTTCTCAGCCTTCTGTGGTTGAAACTTTTTTCTTTATTGTTCTTGACAAAGTCTATCAGAGTATTATAGTCGGTTGATGGCAGGATTTTCGAACAGGTTGATACAGTCCTCAGAAACTCAAAAGGAGGTAGTATGCGAAGTAGGGCACTGCTGGTAGTTATTCTCATATTGCTTGCCGGGTTGTTGATCTATCGGGTAGAAAAAGACCGGCGTAAGTCGAAGCCTGCGCCAGCGACTACCGCGAAGCCAGCGACAGCAGTTGAACCCACGGTCGAAGGAAGCTATCGAGTCGAGGGACTAAACCCGGACGGCACTCCCTATACCGGAACTCTCGATTTACAAAAGAAAGGTGAGATATTCAGTGCCATGTGGCAGGCAGGCGATATCAAATTTTCGGGGGTCGGTCTTAAGGAAGACAGCGTTCTTTCGGTGACCTATTTTCCAAAAGCCAAACCCCGGGCGGCGGTTTATAAAATCAGTCCGGGAAAACTGGATGGAAGATGGATTGCCTACGGAGACAGCCTCGTGGGAAAAGAGGTTGGCACAAAACAACCATAAGCATCCGAAAAAGGGTGCAAACTTCAAAATAACCGAGTTCGCTCACTAACCTCAAGGAGGTCAAATGAAGAAAACGTTAAAGACGATTATTCCAATAGTCGCGGTACTATTGCTCATTGCCTGTCCACAAAAAGACGGTGATAACGGAACCCATACCTTCGGCGACCTGGTCGGCTATGCGACTGCGACCTATGCGGAGGACATTGCGGTGAACGGCAACTATGCCTATGTCTGCGGTAAAGAACACGGCCTCTATGCCTTCGATGTTTCCGATCCGTCTCATCCGACCAAGGTGGACAGTCTTGATACCGATGGTAGGGCATGGGACCTGGTTATTGCTAATAACCATGCCTATATTGCCGACCAGCAGGGGGGATTGGTTATCGCTTCCCTTAGTGATCCCGCTCATCCGTCGAAAGTCGGCGAATATCCGAACTACTTTACGAATGGAGTTGCAATCAACGGCAATTACGTCTATCTGGGGGGCAGTGCCGGTTCCAAAGGCGTGCTCGTCATCCTCGATGTCACCAATCCCGCTTCACCGAGTCTGGTGAAAGCCGATACCCTCAGCGGTTTAACCTTGAGCAGTATCGCCTATCAATCGAACCGGGTCTATGCCGGCGATGGCGAAGGCAATCTCCATGTATTTGATGTCAGCACCCCTACTAATCCGATTCTCAAGAGCACCTACTACAATCCAGGCACAGCCGGCCATGAACCCTGGGGATTAGGGGTGACGATCTCGGGTAATACTCTTTACTACTCGGATTGGGGCGCTGGTTTCATCACTCTCGATATCAGCCAGCCCGATACTACCCGGGAGCTCGATGTCTATGCCGATGCCGATGTTTTTTATGACAGCTACATTGTCGGCACGACCGCCTATGTTGGTCATGGGTGGTTTGGATTCGCGGTATTTGATGTTTCGGATCCGGCAAACATTACCCTCGTCGATTCACTCCTGAGTCCTGATATACCGGGGACAATCCAGGGACCGAGTATTCACGGTGTCTGGGTGTCGGGTAACTACGCCTACTTGGCGGATAATGGCGAACAGATCTTAAGCATCGTTTATATCAAGCGATAAGCCGCAGGAGCGGGAGGGAAATTTCCTCCCGCTCCGATTTTTTTCTCCCACTCCAAGACAGAAAATTGTCAATGCGCAGGATAAATTTAATTCAAAATTAAATGATAGAACCGGAGCTTGAAAATGAAACTACTGCCTGTTAGAAACGAAGAGGTGGAGTTTGGTGCCCATCCGCTGGAATCCGTGTCGAGCGGAGCGCCTCGTTTCGAGGCGAATCCGCATTTCTCCGTGTTCCTTACTTCGGTTCGTAATAGCGCTTGCCGTGATGCGTAACCGTTTTAATTTTATTTGCTTTCAGTAATTGGTTGAGATATTTTATCGCTTCGTTTTGGTGCAGGCCTAACGAGTGTCCGATATCGCGCGCGGTGACCGGCCGTCGTGAAACAATCATTACGATTCTTTCCGCACTATCGGAGCCCAAGGATTGAGCTTTGGCTCGATTGAATTCGGCGACAACTTCACAGTTCTTACCAAAGAGTTTTTGGATCTTCAATAATTTTCCCGGAGCGAGGGGAAGGGCGAAACGCTCGGCCGGCGGGCGAACCACCGTATTCAGATGAATTTTATCCGGCTTTATCTTATCAACGATGAGTTTCAGTTTTTTTAGTTCGGTTACCGAATCGTTGATGCCTTTGACGAGCATTATTTCGAGCCAGATTTTCCCGCGATATCTTTTTCGGAATTCGATAAGCCCGTCGGCGATCTCGGCGATGGTCAGGGCAGCGTGAGGGCGATTGACCCGGTCGAGAGTCTTCCGGCTGGCGGCATCGAAGGTCGGGAGGACGAGATCGGCAGACAGCAGTGCTCGCTGAACATCGTTTCGGAATAACAGTGAGCCGTTGGTCAGAACCGCAATCGGAATGTCGGTGAATTTCTTAATTTCTTTTATGAGATAGCCGATTCGGGAATTGAGCGTCGGTTCACCTGAGCCGGAAAAACTGATATGGTCGATTCGGGTTTTGGTTTTGACCGCGGCTTTTATTTGTTTGAGTATCTCCGCGGTCGGCAGATAGGGTTTTCGCGTAACGGTTTTATCGGTCGTTCTGCCTAACTGGCAGTAAATGCAGTCAAAGGAACAGGTTTTGTAGGGCAGGAGATCGACACCTAACGAATAGCCCAACCGACGGGAGGGAACCGGACCGTATACCCTTGTCATATTCTGTATTATTTTAACCATACGGTTTCTTAAAAATTGCAAAAGATTTTCCCACAGGTTCCTACCTATTCTTTCTTCTCTTTAATTCCTTAAGGATTTTTAAGTCTTCTTTGTCTTTTTGCCGTTTTACAGCTTTTTTCATTTTTATTAAATCATCCAAGCTGGCAAAATAAACCTCGGTTTTTCCAATTTTTTCTTTTACTTTATGTCGCCAGATTTCTCCGAAATTCACACCAACAACAAACGGATGGATGTCAATTTCAACTAAATACTGCCGTATAAGAACTTTTTTGGCCAGGAGGTCTCGTACGGAAATATCGGTTGTGTCGTAACCATATTCCTTTAATGCCTCCAAACACCGAACGGCATTACCTTCGGTTGGCTCAATAAACAAATCGGTGTCCATGGTGGCACGAGAGTAGCCGTGGACCGGAAATGCTGCGGCGCCGATAATTACAAACCGGACCTTATGTTCTTTTAATAATTTCAAAAGGTTTTCGATAGCCATTTCGGATTAATATCTCTTTAATCTGGTTGGACCTTCGAAACATCATTTCAAATCGCTCTTGGGTAGTCAAAGACAATTGAAAATCAATTTCGAATCGTAACTCTTTTTTGGGTTTGGACTTTTTAACCTTTAAAATATAAGTCTTATGTTTTCGCATAGTAAAATATTATAATCTCTAAGCGGCACAAATCAAGAGGGGGCAATAATCTTTTAACTTTTTGACTATAAAAGAAGGTGCCGACGGCGATTGATCATCTGTCGTTATGCGCTGTCTATTCTTCATTGTGGTTTCCGTGCTCATGCCTATGGTGGGTATCGGGCCAATGGACATGGATATGAGTTCTTTCACTGTGAATGTGTTCATGACTATGGGGCTCAGGAAAAGTTCCCAAATGGCTGTGCTGATGATGCATATCACAATGATTGTGTGAATGGGTGTGGGTTATTGGTTTATGAAGGTGCACATGTGAGTGTTTTTCACTGCTGATTAGCCATATACCGATTATCATGAATGCCGCTGCTGGGAACATCACCCATCCGATCCATTCTCTCAGTATGATGAGTGAGACGATCGCACCAATTAAAGGAGCGAAACTAAAGAATACCCCGGTTCTGGAAGAGCCCAATCTCGTAAGTGCTTTGATGAAAAATACCAGACTAATACCGTAGCTGAATGCTCCCAGGAGGAGAGCGAATACAATCGTAATGTCGAGTGAAATTTTCTTTCCTAAAAGGATTGCGAGGGAAAGAGAAACGGTCCCGGCAGCAAAACCTTTTATTCGGGCAATCTGGACCGGGTCTTTATCGGAAATGTTGCGAGTGAGATTGTTGTCTATTCCCCAGCATACCATTGCAAAGATAATCAATAACGGACCAGCAACGCTGAACTTACTTTGATTAGTGTCCCAGGTTAAAAATATCCCGGCGATGGTCATACATACCAATGCCAACCATAATCGTTTTCCGGCATTTTCCTTGAATAAGAAGACCGCAATCACAGCCGTCGCAAGCCCTTCCAAATTGAGGAGTAACGAAGCGGAGAAACCAGAAACGATGGTCAATCCGATCATCATCGCGATTGGACCGATTATGCCCCCGCTCAGAACTGCACCAACAAACCAGGGAAAATCCTTTCTTTCCAAGGGGGTTGCCTTTTTATCAGGGTGAGTCGTTCTTATTTTTTTCCCGATAGAATAGAGAGAAAGACCTGCAAATGCACCAAGGTAGAGAAGTCCAGCCAACGCTATTGGTGGAATGTCTTTTGTAAGTAACTTGGCGAATGGCGTGCTCAGGCCAAATAAGGAAGCAGACAGGACGATGAATAGCAACGGCTTCTTTTCCAATTATATTACCTTTTTATTGATTTGTTGATTTGTAGGGGGGTACTGTATCCTGACGATTTATTTAATTTAATTCTATCCGAGCTTCGCATTTTGGATTATGGGGGCGGGGTGGCCGAAGTTCGGGTTAGCTCTTGTTTTGGGAGTAGCGACGAACTCCATAGGCATATACCCGTGTGCCATAGTTCACTATAGTTTATCTTCCCTTTTCGTCAATAGCCGTAGGTATCTTTTACTAATCACTCCTCATTCAGCCCGTTATGGGCGGCGTTGCCGCCCCACATATGCCAGCCGTCGTCGGCCGGGTCGGTGGTTTGGATGCAGTAGATATTGCCCTGGTCGGTAGTGCAATAAACATACCCTTTGTAGATCGCAGGCTGAAAACGAATCGGCTCGCCGACATTGTAGCTCCAGAGGAGCTTGCCATCACTGGCATTGTAGCAGAGCATTTCTCCGCTAATCGTACCGATAAAAATTTTATCTTTAGTAAGCGAAGGAGGGGTGAGACCGCGATTGCCCAGATTCCGGTCGGTTTTATAGGATTGGGTCCAGTAATTTTTACCGGTTTTCGCGTCCAGGCTCTGGAGGTTATCGCCCATCGCCGAATAGAGCCGGTCATTGATAATCGCCGGTCGTGAGCCCTGGTATTCCCAGGTTCCGGCAACGGTTGCAACACCCAAATTTCCTTGGGCCTGCTCTAACTTAGCGCTCGGTGGAGCGGCGGCAAATCCGACACTTGCATCCTTGGCTTTCTGCTCCTGGGCATACCGGGTGTTGGGGTCATACACCAGATAGTCGGCGCGTTGCTCAACCCAGAGTTTCTTCTGGGTTAATTGGCCGGATGAGTTCGCAAGACTCCCCAGTCCTTCGAACTGCTGTTTGACAACTTGTTTATCGGGCGTAACGGAGTCGGCTTCGCTCCGAAGACTGACAAAAACCTGGTCATTCCAGATAAAAGGTGCGCTGGTGGCATTCTTCTTTTCCGACCAGAGGCTTTTTCCGGTTTGGGAGTCAAAGCGATAGACCGAGCCTTCCAAGGTGGTGATATAGACCGAGTTTTTATCAATCACCGGTGCGGAGATGAGGTCACCGGCGATCGGGACCTTCCATATTTCGGTGCCGTCCGTAAGACCGAGGCAGATGAGGTAATGGTTTCCATCTCCGCCGGGATATGCCATATAGACCCTATCGCCTTCCACTGCCGGCTGGTTCATCAACGGATCGCCGAGCCATTTCTGCCAGACGACTTCGCCGGTTTTTGCTCGAAGGACATAGAGGATGCAGCTCTCGGTATTAAAGACGACGTACCCCCGTTTAACGACTGCGGCAGTCGGACCGTCGTCACCGGTATGGAACTGCCAGATCTGCTTGCCGGTCCGGGCATCAAGCGCATAAAACTCATAGCTGCCGAAGCCGCCGCCAACAAACAACAGTCCGTCCTCTAAAGCCGGCGTGGCAAGCGGGCGCTGTTCGGGTAAGGTCAATTTCCAGCCTTTGCGTCCGTCCGGAAGATTAAGCTGCTGGAGCTGGCTGGTTCCCCTGCCCATTGGGCTTATCTTTTCCTGCAGCTGAATCGTCTGCTCCTGGGCGATGAGGGTAATAGCTACCAGTGCGATTGATAAACCTAACCGTTTAACCATTCTAAACCTCCTTGTTTAAAGCAAAGGGGAGGTTTATTCCTCCCCTTTGCTTTACAGATATACACCGATTTCAGCGTTTTATTCGCCGTTTCTTTTTGATTTTAGGTTTAGCCTTTTTCGGCTTCGGTTTTTTCAGAGCCTCAAAGATGCCGAAGGAGCTGCCCTCGGGGTCGGATAGTATGGCAAACCAACCCGTTTTGGGAATTTCAGTCTTGCCGACAAAGGTTTTCCCGCCTGCGGACTCGACCTTCACCAGGGTCTCATCGATGCTTTTAACCAGCACATAGACATCTATTCCCGGTTTGAATTCCTCTGGTTTGCTCAGCATGATTCCGCCACGGTCCTCTTTGCTGCCAGTATTGACGAGCCAATAATCGGTGCCCCATGCTTTAATCTTCCATTTGAATAGTTGGGTATAGAAGTCCCGGCTTTTTTGAAAGTCAAGAGTCGGGATTTCGAAATGACATATGATGTTTTTCATACTGCCTCCTTATAGGAACTTATAGGTGAGATGCGGGAATTGTCAAGAGGTTTATGAGGAGGCAGGATAGAGCAGACAGGATACAGGATGCAGGAAAGAGGATGGAAGATACAAGGTGCAAGATACAGGATATGGTCTGCGTCCTGGTGGTTAAATTAGTTCTTTCTTCGTGTCCATTCGTGGTTATAATTCTTAATCTGTATTCATCCGCCATCTATGGTTGATGTTTTTCGGTTTTTTCCTCGTCCTCCGTGTCTTCCGTGGTTTAATCAATTCTTAATTTGGGTATATCCGAGTTAATCTGTGGTTGATTTCCCGTTGGTCAATCTATGCTTCGCATCAAATGTTTTAATTCTCTGTGTCTTCAGTGGTTGATTTAACCATTCACCAGTTAACCATTTCTTGTGTTTTTTTGCGATTGCAACTTTTAAAAATTTCATTAGAATCGAGCAGGATGAATAAACTGCAAACGAGGTCCATTTGATCGGCTACTGGGGAGAGCTTGCAGCGTTAGGCACTTCGTTGTGCTGGTCGGCGAGCTCGGTGTCGTTTACAATTTCGTCACGGCTGATCGGCGCCAACGTCGTCAACCGTTTGCGGCTTGCCTTGGCGTTAGTGCTCTTGATGGTCGTTCATTTGATTTTTTACCACCGATTGCTGCCGGTTGATGCGACGGGAGTTCGCTGGTTCTGGTTCGGTCTCTCCGGCCTCGTCGGTTTCGCGATCGGCGATACGCTCCTGTTTCGCTCGCTGGTGTTAATCGGACCGCGGCTGACCATGCTCTTAATGTCGCTTGGTCCGGTCTTTGGAGCAATCGCCGCCTGGATTTTTCTCCATGAGACATTGCGGCTGACCGAGATTGTGGCGATTGTCATCACTCTCGGCGGGGTGAGCGCGGTAATTTTTGAGCGGCACAACGGGCAGGTAGCACGGGGTCATTATGTCGACGGCGTGCTCTGTGGCGTGGGCGCGGCGATCTGTCAGGCGGTGGGGCTCTTGGTTTCGAAAATCGGTTTGAGCGGCAATTTCTCGGCTCTCTCCGGCAACATCATCAGGATTCTCGCGGCAACCGTCATTCTCTGGATTTTTCCCTTGGTCGGCGGAAAATTTACCGAGAGCTTTAAGAAACTCGTCAACACCAAAGCAAGCTTGACAATGGTGGCCGGCGCTCTGTCCGGACCGTTTTTGGGGGTCTGGCTGTCGCTCATCGCCGTTCAGCATAGTTATATCGGCATCGCTTCAACCCTGATGGCTTTGCCGCCGATAATTTTAATTCCGGTTTCGCACTGGCTCTTCAAAGAAAAAATAACCTGGATGGCAATCGTCGGGACGGTCATTGCGTTCATCGGCGTTGTAATGATTTTTCTTTTTTAGTAATCGACCGTTACAATCGGTTGGAGGTCATTACGTTCGATCGGCACCTTCGGGATAGACCGTTATCGCCCGAACCGGTCGGACCGGGCATTTCGTCTGACAGATCCCGCAGCCGACACATAATTGCTGGTCGACGTACGGCTTCAAAAGAATTACATTGCCGGTTATTTCTTCCTGTAATTTAATTGCTTTGTCCGGAATCGGACACTGCTCTTCGCAGACAATGCAGGCTTTTTTCTCAGCCCAGGGAAGGCAGGTCGAACGCTCGATTTTTGCCAATCCCAGGGTCGTTTCTTTTTTCTGGTCAAGGCTAAGCTTCGGTATCGCGCCGGTCGGACAGACATTTCCACATAGGGTACAGAGGTATTCACAATAGCCGATTTCAAAGACGAGCCGGGGAGTCCAGATGCCGCCCAATCCGGATTGAAAGAGAACCGGCTGCAGTCCGTTGGTGATACAGACCTTCATGCAGTTGCCGCAGCGGATACAGCGTTCGACGAATTTGTTTTCTTTGAGGGCGGCAGGCGGTCGGATAATATTTCCTGGGTTGCGATCGTTCCCTTTCGAAGGTCGACAACTCAAAAGCGGCGGCGCGGAAGCGAGCAGCAGAAAAATAAAACCTCGGCGCGATAATCCGCTTTCGTTCTTTTTCAACGCGGAATCGTCAGTACTTCTCTTCTTTTTAAAAACCGGCACGGTGAACCGGGTCTGATGATGCCGGCAGTCGTAGATGCAGTCCATGCAGAGAATGCATTCGCCTTTGACCGAACCTGAATCAGCTTGTATCGCACTCATCCGGCAGGAACTTATGCAGGGTCGGCAGTGTCGGCAGTTGGTAACGGTTCGTCGGAACAGGGAAAATCGTGCGGATAGTGCGTAGACCGCGCCTAACGGACAGACTGCCCGGCACCAGAATCGCGCCAGGAAAAAAGCGGTTGCTACTACCGCCAGGAAATAGCAGAGGATGATGAAGGAATGGGAGAAATAAAAAACCTTAACTCCGAGGAATGTGGTTTTTAAGTAACGGTAGGCATCGGCGACAACCCCGGTCTGGTGCAAATTTTTAATCAGAAACATAAAGATCCGGTCGAAGGCGAGGGTAACGGTCGGGATGAGATTGAGCGAAACAAATCGGCCGATGAGTACCATTGGGTCGAGCACCCAGGCAGCCTGAATACCGACCAGCGAAAGGGAAAAAATTGCCGCCAGGAGAAAAAACTTTGGCAGGCGCAGTTTCTGGTTGGTCCGGTCGGAGAGCGACACCCGTTTTTTTTGAATCGTACCGACGACATCGATCGTCGTTCCCAACGGACAGACCCAGCCGCAGAAAAATCGGCCGAAGACGAGCGTCAAAACAATCATTACAACAGCAAAGATCAACCCGGGCAGGAGTACCCGCTCGGCGATTGCGGTCAAGAACATCAGTAACGGGTTCCCCTTAAAGAAGGTCTCAGCCGGGAGGATGCCTCGGAGCGGGTAGGTGGTTGACCAGAGAATGTAGACAAACAGCAGAAAAAAAACGGCTTGCGATATTTTCCTTATGACCACCAATGGTTTCATGGTCAGGCATTCAATTTACAGAGACGGGCTTTTTTAATATCGGCACTGCCGAAATTGCGTTTGACGGCTTCCGCGATATTCGATAGCGCCAACGGGCTTTTGTCGACCAGGGTGCAGGCATAGCTATCGGCTAAGGTTGGGTCGGTAGCGGCAATTATCGTTTTCATCGTCACGACGTCATTGAGATTGCCACCGCTCGGCCCATGCCGGACCAGCACCCGGTAGGCATCGACCACCGTCAGTTCGGGGTTGATAAAATCGGTCAGGTCGACGAGTTTCCGCCCGATATCGTAATGAATCAACCCCCGGTCGCCGCAGCATACCCCCATAAGATTTTTCATCGAGACGGTTAACCCGGTCAGGCTGTGGTGCTTGAGCACCGGCACATTAATAAAGGTATCGCACTCGATGGCGTCGCGAAAGATCGGCCAGCCTTCGAGGGGACTCTCATAATCAAACCGGGCTTTGATAGTGTTCCACTCTTCGGCAAAGTAGACATCGGCACCTTTTGCCTGTGCCGCTTTTTTGATTCCGCTCGAATCATAGCAGCGCTCGGCAGCGTTGCAGGGAATGTCAAAAATTCTGACCCGTTTTGCCCCGGCTTTGAAGCAGAGCTCCACCAGTGCCGCCACCACATAGGGATTGGTCGTGGCTCCATATTCGGGTTTTCGGTCCCATGCGATATTCGGTTTGATCACAACCACGCTGCCCTTTTTGACAAACCGCTCGATCCCACCGATCGTGGCTATTGCTTTGAAGGTGATGAGATAGGGGTCTTCGCCTTTTACTACGACTAAGTCATAGTCCCCCGTTATGTTTTTCTTCACCCGTCCATTGAAACGGCGGGTTTGGGCAAAGGCAAACTGCGCCAGGGGGTGGACAGCGGCCAGTGATGCGAGTCCGGAAAGGCAGTGCTTGAAAAATCTCCGCCGGGAGATCTTTCCCGTGCAGAGAGAACCGGTAAAATTTCGAAATCGTTCAATCATTTTTTGAGGTTAATCTATCGCGAGTATTACATTTGTCAAGGAATGCAGGATTAAAAATTTCGCCTTCTTGACTGTCGACCAGAAATGGCTACTATAAAAACATGAAACTAAAAATACTATTTTCCCTTGTGATTGGATTTATTGCGGTTAACGGAGCGACCCAGTTCGACCCCGGACTGCGGTTTCGAACCCTGGAGACGCCCCATTTTTCCGTCCACTATCACGACGGTGAGGACGGTTTAGCATTGGAGGCGGCAACGATTGCCGAGGACGTGCACGAAGAGCTCACCGCATTCATGCGCTGGCAGCCGAAAGAGAAAACCCAGCTGGTTTTACTCGATATCTACGATGAAGCGAATGGTCTGGCGACGCCGTTTCCGGTGAATACCGTTTTCGCCTATGCCACCCAGCCGGGGTTAGGTTTTGACCGCTATGAGGATTGGCTCCGGCTGTTAATCACCCACGAGTACACCCACATCCTCCATATGGATATGGTGGAAGGGTTTCCTGCTTTTTTGAGGACGATTTTCGGGCGCTGGGTGTTCACCAATGCGGTCCAGCCGATCTGGCAGCTGGAGGGGATGACGGTTTTCAATGAGACCGAATTCACCGAAGGCGGCAGGGCGCGGGGTGCACTCTATAATGCGATGCTGCGCACCGCGGTCTTAGAGAATGAGCTCAAACGGATCGATCAGGCGTCGACCGCACCATCGTCCTGGCCGGGCGGAACCACGCCCTATCTTTACGGCGGAATGTTCGACAGTTATCTGGCAGAACACTACGGTCGGGAAAAACTGGTTGCGTTCAGCCACCGATACAGCGGGGCGGTGCCGTTTACCCAGAACATCACCGCAAAAAAGGTTTTTGGAAAATCCTACTATCAGCTCTGGCGGGAATGGTCGGGTTATCTGAAAGACAAATACGAAAAAGAAGTCAGCGAAATAAAAAAATCACCCTTGACCCAATCGGTAGCGCTGACCAATACCGGTTTTCGTCACGTTGCGCCTGTGTTTTCACCGGATGGAAAGTATATCGCATTTACCGAGCGTAATAACCGCGAATACCCGGCAGTGCGGCTTATGGATGTTGCAACCAAAAAGGTGAAGACGGTCGCGAGAGTCCAGGCAGAACCCGGTATAGCGTGGCTGCCGAAAAGCGAAGGATTTCTTTTCAGCCAGGGGCTGGTGCAGAAGAATTTTTACTACCACGATGATATTTTTTATTATCACCTGAAAACCAAACACGTTAAACGATTGACCTTCGGGCTGCGGGCAAAAGACCCGGCGATTTCGCCCGACGGGAAGAAAGTGGTTTTTGTCGTTAATAAATTGGGCCAGAATGACCTGGCGAAGATGGACCCGTATACCGCCCGGCTTGACTATATCACTCACACCCAGGACCATAGCCAGTATTCGCAGCCTCGATTTTCACCCGACTCGAAGCTGGTTGCGGTTTCGGTCTGGAAACCGGGAGGCAACCAGGATATCTGGTTGGTCGACATTGAGAGCCGGCAGTTTGCGCCTCTCACTAATGACCCGATGGTCGATTTGAGTCCAGCCTGGTCGCCGGATGGAAAATACCTTCTCTTCAGCTCCGACCGTTCCGGGGTTTACAATATCTACGCTTATTCGTTCAACGACAATACGATCTATCAGGTGACCAATGTCCTGGGCGGTGCGTTTTATCCGGCGGTTTCACCCGACGGTAAAAAAATAGTTTTCAGTAATTACGGAATTAACGGTTTCGACCTCGGCGAAATTGACTTCGACCCGAAAACCTGGTGGAAGGCGCCCGATTATAATTACCCGGTGCCGGAGCGAAACTATCAACTACCCCAATTTTCGACAAAAACCCATAAGTATAATCCGTTTCCGACACTCTGGCCGCGGATGTGGCTGCCGTTGCCGGTTGTCGATGAAAATGGGTGGGGGCCGGGTGTCATAACCTTCGCAATGGATGTGCTTCAACAGCACCAGTTTCTCGTCTGGGCTGGTTATGGAGTGAAGAGCCGACGTCCTTACTTTGACATAACCTATACCAACAATCAGCTCTATCCCGTGATTACCGTTCATGTTGCTAATTCGGCGGTCGAGGAGACACCGGACTGGTGGCAGGTTCAGGAGGGAACGGTGGATGTCGCCGTGCCGTTTGTTTCCACAAAATCAAGCCAGACGATTGTTTTCAATTATCACGGGGAGCGGGTTTCAGAATGGGACGGCGCAAACCGCAGCATTGAATCGGGCGTCAGCCTGGGCTGGCGGTTCAATAATACGAAACGGTATTCCCATTCCATCAGCCGGATGGAAGGCGGGACGGTAGGAGTGACCGTAAGCTGGTTGAATGAGATTTTGGGCAGCGATGTGAACAGCGAACGTCTGGTCATAAATGGTTTAAAATATTTCAGGCTTCCGCTCCGGTCGCAGGTTCTGGCGCTGCGCTTCGCAGCCGGTCTTGCTTCGGATACTGCCGGATTTAATGTCGGTAGTTCACCTTCGCTGCTGGTTTTGGAAAATCCGATACTCCGAGGTTATACCACGGAGATAACCGGCGGCAGAGAGTTTTTTTTAAGCCTCGAATACCGGTTTCCCCTTGTCTGGATCGAACGGGGTCCGGGCACTTTGCCGGTGTTTTTAAGCAACGCCCACGGCGCTCTGTTTTTCGATGTTGGTAATGCCTGGAACGGAGATATAATTCCCGAACTGGCTGAGTTTAAAAAATCGGTCGGCGCCGAGCTCAGGTCGGATTTGGAACTCGGCTACGGCTGGATTCCGCTGACCTTGAGATTAGGAGTGGCGAAAGGTCTTGATACCGGTGGCGTTACCCAAATTTTCGGAGGTGTCAGCAGTCCGTTTTAGTAATGTTCGTAGTTCTAAATCATTGGTAATCAGGGAGTTAAAAACCCCCATAAAGATTTCTCTTGACAAATTCAAAAGTTTTCCTAAGATTTATTTGTAGGAAAGAACATATGGGAAATATCTTATCTTATCTTATCGCTATTTAGTCGGTTTGTTTTGGCAACTCGAAGGGAGGGGGTATGTCTAAATTTTTAGTTCTCAGTTTTTCGCTTTTAACCCTTATTTATGCTCAAGGTAATCGGGGTAATCCCTTAAATCTGACCGAAACCGATAAAATTCTATTAAACCTATCGACTTTAGAACGAAGTGTCAATGAGCGGAACGGAGAATGGTTCTTAGCCCATTTCTCACCAAATTATTTTGATACTAACAAAACAAAATACAGTCTGATTAAAACAATTATTCAGGATTTCCTTTCTAAAGCCAACCCCAATAAAAAATTGCCATTATTCTATATAGACAACCCTAAAGTCACCATCTACCGCAATACTGCCGGGGTGACCCTTAAGATTATTATCAACGGAAGGCAGATTGGTAGGCGTGAGTCTTTGCTCATAAAATCAGAAGATCGAATTATTTTTAGGAAAGAGTCTGGTAAGTGGAAAATCACCTCTACCACAAATTTACTTAAGTGGTTGCAGGAGGGTTGAAAGAGATGACCAGTTTGGCATCAAAAAGATTTTTCTCTATCACATTTACGGTAACCCAGGTTATCCTATTGATTAGTTTAAGATGTGGGACTAGTAATCAAACTACAGATGAGAAACCATGGTGGGATGCAGATGGAGACAACATTAGTGATGCCGTTGAGACTAATGAGCCTAATTCATATTTAAACTTGAATCCACAAGTGCCGAATCCCGATCCGACAATTGCACATGGCCATCTCGATGTCGGTTGGCTAGAGAATGGTCTTAACCTTGTTGATAATGAACCTCAATATTATCACTACTTAGGAACCGATCAGCAAGATATAGATGATTGGGGCACACGGGCTTTAATCACCACGCTGGAATGCGGAGCAAGGTTATGGTTGGACAACTACTGGACGGGGTGGGACAACAAAATCAAAATGATCGGCATCGGCGATATGAGTTTGCAAGAAGGAGGAAGTTTTCCTCCCCATGTGGGACACCAAAATGGACGTGAGGTTGATATTCGATATATGAGAACCGATGCGAAATATGGAGAGGAAGAAGGAAGGCTTGATCTGAGTGATGAGGAGCAGAGGAAATTATATGACCCCCAAGAAACGGTGAATGTATTAAATGGTTTATGCGGGTATGGAATACAAGCCGATAGGAAATATGGATGTGCAGTAGTTGTTAAAATCATTGTGGCCAAACGGGAGTGGTCCCTTATTTTTTTAGAAGAAGGCAATCCAATTGAATTAATCTACGATGAATCAGGAGAGCATGATAATCATATGCATATCGTTATTGAGGATCCAGATGGTGAAGGTAATTAAGGAATATAGAAAAGTATTAAAACCTTTCTGTAAGGAGGAACTATGGATAAGATAAAGTACATCTTTCTTTTTATACTTTTAGGTTTCTACCCATCCGCAGGAGAAGTGGTTATACAGGGCGGTGTTCATCTTTATATCAAAAACTCAAAACAAATTTATACTCTCGATATTTCCACAGGTCGTGAGAAGGGTATTTTTGAAACTAAGGAGGACTTAATTCGCAACATTTCTCTTTCGCCCAATGGTTGTTTTATCGCAGCAATTGAAGAGAAGCGAGGAAACCCTCTTCCCGGAAAAGGAATTTGGACGGTACCACCAATCTATAGCCTAATCGTAGTAGATACAACCGGAAAAATCCTCAGCCATGTTAAGATGAATGCCTTGCGTTATTCGTGGAGTCCAGAGGGTAACCGACTTGCATTTATAACTTATGATCCACGCGATATAGACTACCATTATAAATTCCCCACTGGTTTGTGGGTACTTACGATCGAGACAAATGAAGTTCGAGAAATTAATAAACAGGCATGGGAATTAAATTGGGCAATTCACGATAGTTGTTTATACTACAGAGCCCCTGCGGGAATTTATCGCTGGATTCCTTTTACAGGCGGTTTAGAGAAGGTACCATACAATGGCATTTATTTCTCACCTGATGGCCATTATTATTCCACTAGTTATTTTGGTGAAGGTCTTACGGCTGTGTATATCTATAAAACCGTCACCAATCGAAAATTAACTAAGCAGTTACCCTCTGGTTTGAATTATTTTTTTGGATGGACTTTTCGACGTGGGCATCTTTTTCTTGTTGGTAAAATAATACCTAAATCTACCTACCCTCGTGATTATTCTCGTCGTGGTCTTTTCAGAAATGATTCACCTGCTAAATGGATTGATAAGAGCTACCTTTTTGATGTTGAAAAGGGAAAGGTTGTGAAAGAATATGAAGGTCGAGTTAATCCTTGGGTCGGTAACGGAGAAAAAATTGTATTTGAGCGAGATGGAAGAATTGTTCTTGAGGGTTTGCCTAATGGATATTAGTTTCTTAGCTTCTGTTGTATACAAATCAGATGTAGCCCAAATAGGTTTGGGATATACCAATGAAATAAAGGAGCTGTCAACATGACATCGGTAATAAAACGAGCTGTCATTTTAGCAATAATTCTTTTTTCATCAGTATATGGGACATTAGTCCAAAAGCCCTTTGCGGTCGGTGTGTATCGATTAAACAGAGCACTTTCCTTAGAACATTGGGGTATCGACCTCTTTGGTAACTCTCGAGGTTGTGCTGCTGTTCTCTTGCGTAATTCTACTAACCCCACTTGGTTAAATTTAGTTAGTGATCGAGATTTCTGTAGATTAGTTTACGCATTAGTGTTAGAAAATAATAATGAACGGAATCTTGGTCCTTGGGTAAGGTCATTTGGTTCTTATGGGAATGGAGCTAATAAATTCTATCAGCCCACCGGCATCTGTATTGATACTACAGATTATGGTACACCCAATATCTACTACATCTATGTCGCTGATTGTGGAAATAATCGGATTGTGAAACTCCAGTATAATTCTTTAAGTGAAGAAATTTCTTTTGTAGAGAATATCTACCACAGTTTCTCTTCGCCGATCGATGTGGCGTGTGTGACCGGGGGACCGGATACGGCTTGGGTAGCGATTGCCGATGCAGGGAATGATCGAATTGTCTATTTTAAAGATGTCAACGGACAGAGGACCTGGTTTTCCTACGGCGCCTCAGGCAGTGGCGAAGGTCAGTTTCAGAATCCGACCTCAGTTGACATCCAAGAGATACCCCCTGGGGTATATTCTATTTATGTGGCGGATACAGGGAACCGGAGGCTGGTGAGACTCTACTT